>JAUNUZ010000202.1 GCA_030537915.1 Micrococcales bacterium | reverse complement strand
GGCGGCGCCCTCGCCCTGATCGGGATGCTCGCCCTGAGGTTTGCCGTGCGCTCGGCTGCCTCGCGCCGCGAACGCGCCCGGGACTCCCAGCACCGAGCCCTCGTCTTCGGCGCCGGTGACGCCGGGCGCCGCCTGGTTCGCAGCGCCTTGCGCGAGCACGACGCGGACCTGCTCCCGGTCGGGCTTCTGGACGACGACTCCGCCAAGGCCAGGCTCCGCATCGACGGCGTTCCGGTTCGAGGGGGTGCAGCGGACCTGACCCGCGTCGCGCAGGCCACCGACGCGACGATGCTCATCATCGCGGCACCCCACGCAGACCCCGCCGTCAAGCGCGCCCTCACCGAAGCGGCGGCCCAGGCCGGCCTCGAGGTGAAGATCCTGCCCTCGCTCACCGCGATCATGGACGCCTCCAACATGGTGCAGAGCCTGCGCGACATCGATGTTGCCGACCTGCTCGGGCGCAGCCCCGTGCACCTCGACGACGACGTGGTCGCCGCACAGATCCGCGGCAAACGTGTCCTGGTCACCGGCGCGGGCGGATCGATCGGGTCCGAGCTGTGTCGCCAGATCCGCCGTCACGAGCCGGCGTCGCTGGTCCTGCTCGACCGCGACGAGAGCGGCCTGCAGGCGACCCAGCTCAGTCTGACCGGACGTGGGCTCCTCGACACCGATGAGACGGTGTTGGCCGACATCCGGGATGCCGAGGGGATCCTGCGGGCCTTTCGCGCCACCCGTCCTGAGGTCGTGCTGCACGCGGCGGCCCTGAAGCATCAGCCGATCCTCGAGCGATTCCCCAGCGAGGCCTGGAAGACGAACGTACTGGGCACCTACAACGTCCTGCGCGCTGCCGCGGATGTCGACGTGCAGATCTTCGTCAACATCTCGACCGACAAGGCCGCCGACCCCAGCTGCGTCCTGGGTTACAGCAAGAGGGTGACCGAACGCCTCACGGCGGACTTCGCCCGCAACGTTGCGGGCCGATACGTCAGCGTCCGCTTCGGCAATGTGCTGGGCTCGCGGGGTTCGGTCATCCACGCCTTCACTGCCCAGATCGAGCGCGGCGGCCCGCTCACGGTCACCGATCCGCAGGTCAGCCGCTACTTCATGCTCATCCCCGAGGCTTGCCAGCTCGTCCTGGAGGCGGCCTGCGTCGGGGGAAACGGCCAGGTGATGGTCCTGGAGATGGGGGAGCCGGTCAAGATCCTGGACGTTGCCCAAACCCTGCTGCGGATGTCTGGGCGCCGCGACGTCGAGATCGTCTACACCGGGCTGCGCGAGGGAGAGAAGCTGCATGAGGACCTCTTCTCCCCCGGCGAGCATCCGCAGCCGACGGCTCACCCGCTCGTCTTCCGTGTCTCGGTGCCGCCGTTCACTGCCGCCGATGTGCTGGACGTCGACCCAACCTCCGCAGCCCAGACCGAGCACTGGATGCTTGCCGCCTCCCGCGGGAGCGCGAGCACCATGACCGCAGGAGGAACCCCGTGAGCCAGGACCGGATCCTGCTCTCCCAAGCCCACATCACGCAGGTCGAAGAGGAGTTCGTCCTGGACGCGCTGCGTTCGGGATGGGTGGCGCCGCTCGGCCCGCACGTCGACGCCTTCGAATCCGAGATCGCGCAGCGGGTGGGGGTCGCGGGCGCCCTGGCGCTGTCCTCGGGCACCGCCGCCCTGCACCTCGGGCTGGAGGGCTTGGGAGCCGACGCCGACAGCTGCGTGATCCTGCCGTCGATGACCTTTGCCGCCTCGGCCAATGCCGTCCTCTACACCGGGGCGCGACCGGTCTTCGTCGACTCGCTGCCCGGCGACGGCAACCTCGACCCGGCGCTCGTCGAACAGGCCATCGAGATGGTCCGCTCGGAGTCGGGGACTGTCGCGGCGGTGATGACGGTCGACCTCTTCGGTCGCTGCGCCGACAATCGGGCGGTCACCCAGATCGCCGACGCCGCCGGGATCCCGGTCATCGAGGACGCCGCCGAGGCGCTCGGAGCCCGCACCGCTGTCGGCGCCGCCGGATCGTTCGGCCGTGCCGCAGCGCTGTCGTTCAACGGGAACAAGGTGATGACGACCTCCGGTGGAGGCATGCTGCTCTCGAACGACGCAGACCTGCTGGCCCGAGCGCGCTACCTGTCGACCCAAGCCCGCCAGCCGGTGCCGTGGTACGAGCACACCGAGCTCGGGTACAACTATCGGCTCTCCAACGTGCTCGCGGCCCTGGGCCGGGGGCAGCTGAGCCGCCTCGATGAGATGATCGCCCGCCGCCGGGCCGCTCGAGCCCGATACGAGGAGGCCGTGGCCGACATCGACGGGATCCGCTTCCTCGGCTCGCCTGCCTCCGCAGCACCAGAGCAGGCCGGCGACAACTACTGGCTCACGTCCCTCGTCGTCGACCCGTCGGTCCACGGCCTCGACGCCGACACCCTCGTCGCCGGCTTCGCCGCGCGCGACATCGAGGCGCGCCACCTGTGGAAGCCGATGCATCTGCAGCCGGTCTTCGCCGGGGCGCAGGCCGTGCTCAGCGGCGTGAGCGCGGACCTCTTTGCGCACGGGATCACGCTGCCCAGCGGCTCGTCCCTCTCGGACACCCAAATCGAGCGCGTCGCACAAGCTCTCACCGAGCTCCTGAGCGTCGCGCGGTGACGCCGGTCATGCTGCTGGGTCCCTACGCGCAGTCGCGGGCCGCCCGCCGCGCCAAACGGGTCCTGGATCTGACGCTCGCCCTCCCGGCGGTCATCCTCTCGTTGCCGATCCAGGCCGTCGTCGCGGTGGCGATCCGGGCGCGGCTCGGCTCGCCCGTCCTCTTCCGACAACCGCGCCCGGGCCTGCACGGTTCGGTCTTCGAGCTCGTGAAGTTCCGCACGATGCACGAGATCGACCCGGCTCGTGGGCGTCTCGATGACGCCTCCCGACTCGATGGCTTCGGCCGCCTGTTGCGCGCTTCCAGCCTCGATGAGCTGCCTACGCTGTGGAATGTCGTCCGGGGCGACATGAGCCTCGTCGGCCCGCGCCCCCTCCTTGTCGCCTACCTCGACCGCTACAGCCCAGCGCAGGCCAGACGCCATGAGGTGCGCCCGGGACTCACCGGACTCGCGCAGGTCGCGGGGCGCAATGCCGTCGACTGGGACGAACGCCTGCGACTGGACATCGAGTATGTCGAGGGGGCCGACCTCGGCCTGGACTTGCGTATCCTCGCGCGCACCGTCGCGCTCGTGCTGCGACGCGACGGCGTGAGCGCCCCCGGACAGGCCACGATGAGCGAATTCCTCGGCACGCCCGCAGCCGCGCCCGCAAGACAGCCCGCCGACCATCCCGAGGGGGCCCAGTGACGCCATTGGTCATCGTCGGTTGCGGTGGGTTCGGTCGCGAGGTCCACGACGTCGTCGACGCCATCAATACAGCTCACGCGGGCAAGTCGGCTCACCCCGGCGACCCGGTCCGGGCCGTCGCTGCGCCGTCGTGGGAGTTGCTCGGCTATGTCGATGACTCCCCCTCTCAGCGCAACCTCGAGCTGGTCGATCGCCGCGGGGCGCGCGTCCTGGGCGGCCTGGACGCCCTCGAGAAGTTGCCCCGCGACGTCGCCTACGTGATCGGGATCGGCAGCCCGCGGATCAAGGCGCGGATCGACGCCCGGCTCGGCGACAGGCCGGCCGCGGTCCTGCTCCATCCAACAGTGTCGACCGGCTTCGACGTGCGCTTCGGACCGGGAAGCGTGGTGTGCGCGGGGGCTGTGCTGACGACGAACATCCGCCTCGGGCGACACGTGCACATCAACCTGTTGTGCAGCATCGGGCACGACGTGACTCTCGGCGACCACGTCTCGATCAACCCCCTCGTCGCCGTCTCGGGAGATGTCGACATCGAGGACAGGGTGATGCTCGGCACGCACAGCGCGATCCTGCAGACCCTGCGCGTCGGCGCGGACGCGACGGTCGGCGGCGCCGCCCTGGTCGTCAAGGACGTGCCCGCGGGCACCGTCGTCAAGGGTGTGCCGGCGCGGTGAGGATCGGCTTCGTCACGCAGTGGTTCCCACCCGAGCCGGCTGGGATCGCCGCCGGCATCGCCGATGGTCTGGCGTCGCGAGGGCACGTCGTCGAGGTCGTCACCGGCTTCCCGAACTACCCCAGCGGGCACCTTGCGCAGGGTTACCGGATCCGACCCTACGTCCGAGAACAGCGCAGCGAGCAGGTCACCGTGCACCGGGCACCGCTGGTGCCGAGCCACGACTCCTCGGCGGCGCGTCGCGTGCTCACCTACACATCCTTCGCCCTGGGCGCGGCGAGCGTGCTGCCGCGCGTCCCGCGCCCCGACGTGTGGCTCAGCTACTCCTCCCCCGTGACTGCGACCCTGCCGGCGCTGCTGTCCCGGGCGTTCGACGGAGCCCGCGGGCACCCTCAGGTCCCACACGCGCAGATCATCCAGGACCTGTGGCCGGACAGCGTGACGGCCAGCGGCTTCATCGCCGACCAGCGGGTGTCCGCAATGGCCGAGCGCGCCCTCGGCGCGTACTGCGACCGCTGCTACCGGCAGTCCGCGGCGATCGGTGTCATCTCCCCCTCGATGCGCGGCGTCCTGCGCGAGCGCGGCGTGCCCGATCACGTCATCGTCGACACGCCCAACTGGGTCGACACGGCGCCGGCTCCCGACCTGCACGAGGGGCGATCCGGCCGCGCCGAGCTCGGCATGCCGGCCGGGCGGGTCTTCCTCTACGCCGGCAATCTCGGTGAGCTGCAGGCCCTGCCTGCCCTCATCGACGCCTTCGCCGGCATTCCGGACGCCCACCTCGTGCTGCTGGGCGACGGTGTCGCACGGGAGCGGATCGCCGCCGACCTGCGGGCCCGGGGCCTGCCCAATGTGCACCTGTTCCCCGCCTGCGCGCCGGCTCTGGTGGGTGCCTATCTGGCGGCGGCAGACGCGCTGATCGTCTCCCTGGCCGACACCCCGCTGCTGCGGGCGACGATGCCCAGCAAGGTGCAGAGCAGTCTGGCGACCGGACGGCCGATCCTCGCGCACGCGGCCGGTGACGTGGCAGCCGTCGTGACCCGCAGCGGCGCCGGGGTCGCTGCGACCCCTGGCGACCTGCCAGCGGTCCGCGCCGCGATCGAGCGAAT
>JAUNUZ010000201.1 GCA_030537915.1 Micrococcales bacterium | reverse complement strand
GCCGAGGCCGGCGGTCAGGACGAAGAGGCCCACCATGAGCAGATAGGGCGACCCGTCACCGACTGCGCTGATGAGATGTCCGGCGATGCGGTCGGCCGCGCCCGATGACGAGATGGCCGTCGAGAGGGGGATGAGGCCACCGAGCAGCACGACGGTCTGCCACGAGATAGCGCGATAGGCCTGCTGCGGTTTGACTACCCGCAGGAGGACCATCGCCGCCCGGCCTCGAGTCCCAGGTGCCCGATGGCAAGGACGACGATGGTGCCCTGACGGACCATCCCGGGGAAGAAGCGCTCTCCGACGAGGGGGGACCGTGGTGGAACGACCACGTCGACCACGCCCATCTGCCTGGTCATCAGGGTCTCAGCGGTCACTGGCGACATGCCCACGTTCAGGCCGTTCGACTGGGCGAAGCAGATGACCTCCTGGGCGGAGCCGGACAGCGAGACGGCATCCCCAGCCCCGATCAGGTGGTTCGCTGCAGCCGCCTCGCCGCTTGGAATCTGGAGGCCGAGAACTGACAGCGTGGGCGTGGCCTTGGTCAGGTCCTGCAGAGTCGCCCCGGTGAGGCAGGAGCCCTCAGTCACCCTCAGGCGGTAGAAGCCGTCCTGCAGGGCGTAGTGGCCCGAGAGCGTCGCGGCGTGCCGTCCCAGGTCGGACAGGATGGATGTGGGTGCGCGATTGGGCAGCAGTTTGGGCCCGGCGAAAACCGCCAGCAGCACGGTGACGATGAGGAGCGGCAGGCCGACGATGGTGAAGTCGAAGAACTTGAACGGCTGCCCGCCGGCGTCGGCCAGGGCGTTGCTGACGATGACATTCACCGGACTGCCCGAGAGGGCCAAAAGCGACCCTCCGTGAGCAGCGAATGCCAGGGGGATGAGCAGTTGCGACGGGGCGTGGCCTTGGCGGACGGCGACTACCACCACCATCGGCAGCAGGGCTGCCACCGCCCCGTTGGGGCTGACGACAGCGGAGAGGACTCCGGCGAACACCATGAACGAGACCAGCAGGACAGTTCGACCCGTCCCTGTCCGGTCCGTGATGGCCTGACCAGCCCACGTGGTCACGCCGGTTGCGTCAAGGCCCTCGCTGACGACGAATAGCGCAGCGACGAAGATCACGACCCGATCGCCGAACCCGGCCAGCGCCTCGTCCGCGGTGAGGACCCCGGTGACGAACAGCGACAACGCGGTCAGTATTGCGACGACGCCGACGAGAGTCGGTTCCACACGAACAGGGCGACCGAGCCCGCAAGAACCAGCAAACTCGTGACTGCTGGGTCCATGGCTCGATCGGTCTCTCAGGAGCTCTGTGGAATGCGCGCCTTCTGCGCCTCGAACTCGGACTCGGTGAGGACCCCGGCGGACCTCAGCTCGCCGAGTTGCTTCAACTGTTCGAGCATCGGGGGGGTGTCGGGGCGCGGCGTGCCGGATTTTGGCCCATCCGCGGGTGGTGGTGCAGCAGTGGGTGCGCCCGCAGCCGCGTTCTGGGCAGCCCAGCGGCCCTGCTGTCGAGAGGCGGCGCGGCCGTGGGCCCGCGTCGCGGTGCTGGTGATCACCGCAGTGCGGGCGGCCCTGCGCAGTAGACCCATGATGGGCTCCGTCCATCGAGTCGGGGTGAGGTTCAGAAGTGGGCGAGGGCCTCGATGACTTCGAGGGGGTCGACGTGGGCCGCCGAGGCGATCCGAGCACCGTCTGCCCCGAAGGCATCGGCCAACGGCAGGACCCAGACTTGCTCGTAGAGCAGTACCGCGGCGGTACTGCCTGGTTCGATCACTTCCCCCACGACGTCGAGGTCGTCCAGGTCGAGCAGAGCTGTGGATGCACCGATGAGGTGGTCCAGGGGTTCTGGCGCCCCCGCGACGGCATCGGCGATGTCGAGCAGTTCCATGGCTCCCTCGTGGGGCCTGCGCACGAACTCGAGATCTAGGACACGGATGACCTGACGTTCGGTGAGGTCGACGAGCCTGGCGAAGCCCTCTGCCCTGATCGCGCCATCCGGAAACTCGATGATCAGGACGTCGACCGGCCCGAGCCGATCCGTAGTCTCTGGCATGGGCCCCTCCTCGGGTGTGATGTGGATGGGATGTGTCTCAGGAATCCGTGCCGCCGAGCTCGGCTGCGAGTTCATCCTCATCCTCATCCGAGAGCGAGGTCTGCAGGACCTCGCCGCCGAAGGGGCTCATCCCGGCGGCGAACTTGTCCTCGGTGATCTTGCGTGCCATGACAACCACCGCAGACCGGCCCGGCTCGAGCATGCCGTCTACTCGGTCGCGGAAGGCTCGGTTGATCCCCGACTTGGCGAGTTTGCCGCTCACAGCCCCCATGAGGCCACCCATGACGAACCCGAGGCCCGGGACCAGGAAGAGCAGGCCGAACAGCACTCCCCACAGGGCGCCGCCAGCAGCGGACGCACCGACCACCTTGCCGGGAGTGTCGACATGACGTCGCCCGTCGGCGTCGACGATGACCACGGCGAGCCCGGTGAGGTCCACGACGAAGTCACGTTGGAGTTCGAGCACCTTGTGGTAGGCCTTGGTGGCGGTTTCTGGGTTGTCGTAGCCGAGCACGATGAGTTCAGACATGCTGTCTCCTGAGGGGGCCGGTCCAATTCGACCAGCGTCGTGCCCACAGGGCCTGGGGGGATCACCCGGAACGGGTAGGCCGGATTACGTTGCGGTGCTGGACGATGAACGCCTCACTAGGCGCGGGCGAGGGAGTAGGGCCATGAGTCCGTTCGAGGTCAGGATCAGCGCGCACGGGACTTTGAGCGACGGCGCGCGAGCCGAGTTGGTCGGGTTCGACCAACTCGATGACCCATCGATGGTCGTGCTGCGGGGCGCCGTCGCCGACCAGGAAGCCCTGATGGGTTTACTCCAGCGGCTGCGCCGGGCCGGTCTGCGGATCAGGGACGTAGAGCGGATGCCCGGGTCCACACCCGTTTCGCCACCCGTCCAAGAAGCAGCGGTCGCACGTCTGGAGGTCTCCGGGCGGGTCGCAGACCTCCTGCGCCTGGCCATGGTCAACGTGTCGGGGTTGGAGGTGGTGTCGGGGTTGGAGGAGGCGTCGACCACAACCATCGAGATCGGGCTCGGCGAGGAAGGCGCTCTCTTCAACGTGCTCGCTGATCTGGAGGGGCTCGCTCTGGACCTCCATGGACTCCATGTCAGGCCAGGAAATCCGCAGACCGAGGGACCGTCAGTTGCGTAGGTTCAGGCCCCTATCGGACGATAGCGTCGCGTCAGGGTTGAGGAGTTCCGGGTGTTTGATGGGATCTGTGTCAATCGCATGGTGATTCATCAGGCGAGTCGATGACGTCGTCGTCAAGTCGTTCACGGTCGCCGACCCTGACGGGCTCGTGAGTAAGACTGAATAGGGCTGAATAAGACACCATCGTGGCTCGACCGGGGCGCTTCACGGCCCTAGACCTCGGCCCCGGTCTATGCTCCGCAGGAGGGCTCTCGCCTGCGGCACGCCGGACGGGCACCGTATTGAGATTCCAGCATCCGTCGCGAAAGGACCCACCCGCCCATGCATCTCGACATCCCGACCCTGCCCGATATTCAGCGACTGGCAGAGTGGTCGGCATCGAACAGCGTCTCGATATTCCTACGTACCGATGTGGCCACACCCGGATATGAGGACAACATGGCGCGGGCGCGCGCTGCTGCGCGGACGGCCGTAGACCGGCTCAAGGAGACGACCGATCGCCGGACCTGGGAGAAAGTCCAGGAGCACCTCGAGTCGCTCTTGGAGGACAATGAGTTCTGGGCACACACCGGTCGCAGCGTTGCCATCTTCGCCACACCCGATTCGATTGTCGAATACCGGCTCCCGAATGGACTCAACGACTACGTCAGCGTCGGCGACAGATTCACGTTCACGCCGCTGCTGCGCGCACTCACCTTCCCGCAGGCAGCTTTCGTGCTGGCCCTCGCGCAGAACGGGGTGCGGTTGATCGAAGTGTCGCCCCAGCGGGATGCCGTCGAAGTCGCCTTGCCTGAACTGCCCGACAGCGCCGAACAGGCAATCGGCCTGCGCTCGATCGGCGGCCGCTCCGCGTATGGCCGGATCCAGGGCGACGAGGGCAGAAAGGTGCGGCTGACGCAGTATGCCCGCGGAATCGACCACGCGCTGCGACCGTTCCTCAACGGACAGTCGCTGCCGTTGATCGTCGCCGCTCCGGAGCCGCTGGCCTCGATCTTCAGGAACCTCACCGGCTACGGACAGGTGGCCGACCACACGCTACGCGGCAATCCCGAGCAGGCGACCCCCGCCGAGCTCGCCGAAGAGGCACGTGAAGTGCTGGATGAGATCTACGCGCAAGAGGTGGAGAAGCTGCGCGAGACCTTCCGGCAGCGCCGTGAGAGCGGTCGCGCCTCGACGGACCTGAGCGATCTCGCCCGCGCTGCGGCGTTCGGCGCCATCGGCACGCTGGCCATCGACATGGACGCCAAGATCGCGGGCAGTATCGGCGATGGCGGCAAACTCGAGCTCGCTACCCCCGGCAACGATGTGCTGGAGGATCTGGCGCGACGGGCGCTCGCCGGGGGTGCGCGCGTACTTGCTTTGCGTGCCGCCGACATGCCCGAAGACGTCTCAGCGGCAGGCATTCTGCGCTACGCCGTGTAGCGCGAGGCGGCCTACCCTTGCTGGATAAGGCCGCCCATGCTTGCCGAAACTTTGCGGCGGGGAGTTATAAAACAGAGAACCTGCTAAGTCTAGACCGCACCATCTTCCTTTTCTTACGAAGGAAGATGGTGCGGGTCAGTTGGCAGCTTAGGTGCCGAGCACCTGAGCCTTGAGCGTGGCGAACTCGGCCTCGGAGATGGTCCCCTCTTCGAGCAGCCGCTTGGCGGTGGCGATCTCCTCCGCCGGATGCGCCCCGGCGACACTTCGGATGTAGTTTTCTTGGGCCTGCACTGCCTGGCCCGCCGTTCTGATCTGCCGCTCGGTCATGCTGCGACCGCGGACGATGAGGTAGATGAGCACCGTCAGGAAGGGAATAAAGAAGAGGAAGAGTAGCCAGATGGCTTTGACCACGCCGCTCGTTTCCCGGTCCCGGAAGAGGTCGCCGACGATCGAGAACACGGTGATGAGGTAGGCGATCGTCGCC
>JAUNUZ010000200.1:3824-5131 GCA_030537915.1 Micrococcales bacterium | reverse complement strand
GGTTCGAGGCGTGGGTTGCGTGCGCGGTGGTCTGCGAGCGGGGGCTCGATGCTTGCGCGCGCGACGTCTGTGCCGTAGGCGCGGGCGAGGTGGGGCGCCGCAGATTGCGTACGAAGAGGAAGCCGACCGGCACGACGTAGAGCACCCAGGCCGCGGCCTCGAGCGTCGTCGTGACGGGGGAGAAGTTGAGGGTGCCCTTGAGCAGGGCGGCGACCCAGCCGCTCGGCTCGATGACGTGGCTGACGTCGAAGGCGATCTGGTTCAACCCCGGCAGGATGCCCGCCTCCTGCAGGTCGTGAATGCCATAGGCGAGCACTCCGGCCGCGATGAGGATGAGAAAACCCCCGGTCCAGGCGAAGAACTTGCCGAGGTCGAGCTTGAGAGCACCCTTGTAGACGAGCCACCCGAGCACGACGGCTGTGATCAAGCCCAGGAGCGCGCCGATGAGGGGCGCCGTCGTTGAGGCGTTGTCGCGGGCGGCGGCTTGGGTCGCTGCCCAGAGGAAGAGGGCGGTCTCGAGCCCCTCCCGGCCTACCGCGAGCATCGCGACGACCAGCAGGGATCCGCGTCCCGCCGCGGCCGCGTCGAGCTGCCCGCGCAGCTGCCCGGAGAGGCCTCGGGCCGAACGGGACATCCAGAAGATCATCCACGTGACGAACCCCACCGCGACGATCGACAGGCCCCCACCGATCGCCTCCTGCGCCTCGAACGTCAGCCCTCGAGGGCCGAACGTGAGCAGCGCTCCGAACCCCAGAGAGATCGCCACAGCGGCCAGGACCCCGAGCCAGATGCCCGGCAGGAGACGCCGCCGATCGGATCGCACCAGGTAGGCGACGAGGATGACGACCACCAGGCTCGCCTCGAGGCCTTCGCGCAGGCCGATGAGATAATTCGCGAACATGGGGTGTGCTCCCGCGGTAGGTGGATAGCTGGCTCACACATTAGGTAAGGCTTGCCTACCTACGCAACCGTCTAGCGGCTGGCGCACAGGTACGCGCGGCTGCAGCCCGCACCAGCGGCCAGGGAAGCGCGCCTGGTCGACCAGTGGCTTCGTCGTCGTCGCAGCGTGCTTCGCGCAGTCATCGACACCGTTGTCGTGGCGAAGAACGCGGCCAACGGCAAGAAAGCCCTGGGCGATCGGTCAGCAGGCGTTGGCAGGTCGCCGGGGCGGCTTGGGATTGGTGACCTTGGTGAACTTCTCGCCGAGGGCGACGTCGAGGATCCCATCGGTCCGCTTGTCCTGCACCAGCTTGGCGCCTGGGAAGCGCGCCGCCAGAACCTTGGCCTGGGCCGTCGTCGCCTTGGCG
>JAUNUZ010000200.1:0-3814 GCA_030537915.1 Micrococcales bacterium | reverse complement strand
CGGTCACTTGCTTCCGCAGCGGGTCGTTGCTCACCGTCTGAATGCGGAACTGTTGTCCGGCCAGCGCCTGGGAGGCCGTCAAGGCCAGACCCTTCTTCGTCGTCGAGTTGTAGACGTTGACGGTGATGTCCTGCGGTGGCGGGGGCTCGCTGTAGGGGACGCAGGCCGACGCCGGATCCGACGCGGGGGAGCGGTCGCCGACCCAACCCTGGTTGAAGGCCACGGCGATCCCGAAGGCCGACAGGAGCAGGACGAAGACGAGGGCCATCGTCACGGCGGCACGTCGACGACGCCGTTGCGCGCTGGTGCGGCCGGCCTGGTGGACGTATCCGTTGTCGTGTGCCATCACCTGCGATTTTCCCGGCATCGAGGCGCGAGTCAAGTGCGCCGCACGCGTCGCGACCTACCCGTCATCTCACCGGTTGTCTTTGCGGCCCAGCTCGTCGCCCGCTGGCGCACGTCGACTGCCGTATCCCCTCCGTCCCGACGGCTACAGTGCTGGATTGTGAGCCAATCGACGATTCCGACCGACGGTCAGCTCGAGACCATCCGCGCGGGCTACTCCTTCACCGGACCGGCGATGCAGTTGGGCGCCGCGGTCATCGACGGCACGGCGCATGCCGACACCCCGGTCAACCTGCCGCTGTCGGTGATGAATCGGCACGGGCTGGTCGCGGGCGCGACCGGCACCGGCAAGACCAAGACCCTGCAGCTCATGGCCGAGCAGCTGAGCGCCAACGGGGTCCCGGTCTTCCTCGCCGACATCAAGGGTGACCTTTCGGGGATCTCCGCCCCGGGTAGGACCAGCGGCAAGGTGACCGCTCGCGCCAACGACGTCGGGCAGACGTGGGAGGGGGCCGGCTTCCCGGTCGAGCTGTACTCGCTCGGCGGCCAGGGGACCGGCATTCCGATCCGTGCGACCATCACCTCGTTCGGCCCGACGCTGCTGGCCAAGGTGCTCGGCCTGAACCCCACCCAGGAGTCGAGCTTGGGGCTCGTCTTCCACTACGCCGACGCGCGCGGCCTGCCGATGCTCGATCTGAAGGACCTGCGTGCGGTGGTGCAGTTCCTCACCTCCACAGACGGCAAGGCCGACCTCAAGGACCTCGGCGGGCTGTCCGGCGCGACCGCGGGCGTCATCCTGCGAGAGCTCATCACCTTCTCCGATCAGGGCGCCGACGTCTTCTTCGGCGAGCCCGAGCTGGACACAGCCGATCTGCTGCGTACGACGTCGGAGGGTCGCGGGGTCGCTGCGTGCCTGGAGTTGCCGGCCCTGGCGAACCGGCCGAAGGTGTTCTCCACCTTCCTCATGTGGCTGCTGGCCGATCTCTTCCATGATCTGCCCGAGGTCGGCGACGTCGAGAAGCCCAAGCTCGTCTTCTTCTTCGACGAGGCGCACCTGCTCTTCGACGACGCGAGCAAGAGCTTCCTGGATCAGATCGAGCAGACGGTCCGCCTCATCCGCTCCAAGGGCGTCGGGATCTTCTTCGTGACCCAGACGCCGCGGGACGTGCCTGCGGGCGTGCTGGGGCAGCTCGGCAACCGGGTGCAGCACGCGTTGCGCGCCTTCACTCCCGAGGACGCCAAGGCGCTGAAGGCGACGGTCGGGACGTTCCCCAAGAGCGACTACGACCTCCAGGAGCTGCTCACGCAGCTGGGCACGGGCGAGGCGGTCGTCACCGTCCTGTCCGAGCGGGGTGCGCCGACGCCGGTCGCGTGGACTCGGATGCGCGCGCCGCAGTCGCTCATGGGGCCGATCGACGCCGCCGCGATGACAGCCCTCGTCGACGCCTCGCCGTTGAAGGCGAAGTACGCCGACGTCGTCGACCGCGAGTCCGCCTACGAGATGCTCGCGAAGCGCCTCGAGCAAGCCCCCGCCCCCGCCCCGAAGGCCGAGCGCGCCCCGGATCCCGCCCCCGACCCGAAGGCCGAGCGCGCCCCGCGCCCTGCCCCCCAGGAGGCGGGCATGGTCGAGAAGGTCATGGAGTCACCGATGCTTCGCTCGATGATGCGCAGCGCGGGCACCGCCCTTGGCCGCGAGATCACCCGAAGCCTCTTCGGCACGGCCCGTCGCCGCCGGTGACCTGCGAGGCCACGGCCCGATCCGCCCGTCCAGGCTTCGATCCGCATGCTCAGGAGACGTGCAGCAGCGCTCGCGCGTAAGCGCATTCGAGGTCGAGATCCCGGGTCTCCAGACGCCTCGACCCTCCGGGTGAGTCGGTGGTCGTCACGAGCCACGCAGCGTCCTCGCGAAGCACACTGACGAGCCGGTCGCCGATAAGCTCGCGGAGCTGGTCCTCGCGTGGAATCCACAGCGTCTCATCGAGGGAGACCGAGTCCAGGGCCCATTCGGTCGTGCCGTTGAATCCGAGCACCGACGAGCCCGAGTAGTGGTGCAGCTCGATCGTCAGCTCGCTGATCCAAAAGACCTGGTCCGCCAGTTGGTCGCTGGTGATGACGAAACGATCGCCGGGGGTCGGGTGCCACATGACTCCTGCTGCAGCCAGCTCGCGGGCCAAGTCCTGGGTGAGCATGTCCCTATCGTGTCAGCGGGGCGAGCCGCTGCGCCGGTGGTGTCGCGATGCTTCGGGGTGGCCCGTTGGGGCAGGATCGGGGCTCGGCCATCACGACTGGATGACCCCAAGCCGCATCCCCTGCCCGCGTACGATTGACGTCGGGGCCGATCGGGGAGGGTCGTGGCAGCAGAGAATCGGGTCGACGTGCTCGTCGTCGATCTCACGGACCGCGGACTGCGAGCCCGGCGCACCGGTGCGGGTGCCGAGGGCCGGATCGACGCTCCCGGGCTGCGCGGCGCCGCCGGGCTCACGGTGGATGACCTGCTCGCGGCGATGTCGCCGCTGCTGAGCCCGAGGTTCGGGGCTCCCGAGGCCATCGTCTGGTCCGTCGCCGACCTCCCGCGCGGGCTCGACGCTCGGGATCTGCTCGCGCAGGCGAGGTCCGTCCTGAGTGCGCCGTACCAGGTCGTCGTCGATGGCGCGGTGGCGACGCTGGCGGGCGCGCTCGATGCGGTCGTGGCGGGCGTTGTGCTCGATATGGGTATCGGGGTCCACGCCCTGGCAACGGATTTCGACCAGGTCTGGCGGCGCATCGACGGATGGGGACCGCTGCTCGGTGGGCGCGGGTCGGCCGCGTGGCTCGGCAGCCAGGGCCTGGCCGCCGGACTGCGTCATTGCGACGGCGTCCCCGGCGGATCGGCCGCGCTGCTCGATGCCGGCAGGCTCGTCTTCGGTGACGAACGCGGGTGGTGCGAATTGGCGCTTGCGCCTTCCCCCGAGTCAGCGTTCGCCGATTTCGCGCCGGTCGTCGGTGAGGTCGCGAGGCGAGACGGCGTCGCCGCAGGAATCTGTCGGCTCGCGGGGGAGCACCTGGCGGACACGATCTGCGCCGCGTCGCAGGTGTTGGTCGGCGCACCCATCACGGCCACTGGCGGCCTCCTGCTCATCGACGCCGTCAAGGTGTCCTTCGCCTCGGCCCTGGGCAGGCGCTGCCGGTTCCTCGTGCCGGCGTTGGGGGACTCACTCGCCGGTGCCCACCGCATCGCCGAGCACCTCGCTGCCGGCGGACGGCTCCCGCACCACCCGCCCTACGTCATCGCCGAGGGGCAGTGCGCGCTGCCGTCCGCCTGAAAAACTAGCCTCCGGCTAGGCCCCTGCGCACGTACCGCGAGGGTGGCCCGGAGCGATCCGGGCCACCCTCCAGTGGTGGCGGAGGATAGGGGATTTGAACCCCTGAGGGTGATTAACCCAACACGATTTCCAATCGTGCGCACTAGGCCACTATGCGAATCCTCCGT
>JAUNUZ010000199.1 GCA_030537915.1 Micrococcales bacterium | reverse complement strand
CATGAGCGGCGACTGGGTCAAGGCCGGTGATCCGAACGACGCCGAGGGCGCATCCGCGGCCGACTCCTGCTCGGACCAACGCACCGGTCCCTCGGGCCTGGAATGGGCGATCCGCCACACGGGATCCGACGGGCGTGCGCACGAGGCGCGCATCGTCGCAGTCGGGGCGACGCTGCGCCGCTACGACGTCGACTCCGCGCCGGTAATCCGTGGTTTCGCTGCCGACCAGATGTGCCCCGACTATCGCGGCAAGCAACTCATGCCGTGGCCGAACCGCGTCGGGGACGGGTGTTACCGCCTCGACGATGTGGAGTACCGCCTCGCTCTCACCGAGCCCGAGCGGGGAAACGCCCTGCACGGGCTGCTGTGCTGGCAGACATGGGCGGCGACGGAGCGCACCGAGTCGAGCGTGACCTGCGAGACCGTCCTCTATCCCCAGCCCGGGTGGGCCTGGACACTGCGCTGCCGCGTCACCTACGCGCTCGATGACGAGGGGCTGAGGATCACGCCGTGGGTGCGCAACGAATCGCCGCAGACCGCGCCGGCGGCGCCCTTCGGGTACAGCGCCCACCCCTACGTGACGGCCGGCGAGGAGCGCGTCGACGACGTCGAGGTGACGCTTCCGGCCCAGGAGCGGCTACGGGTCGACCCCGAGCGCCTCCTGCCACTGGCCTCCTCGCTTGCGGAGTCGGTGGCGCCCGTCGAGGGTGAGGCGGTGTTGACCGGGGGGCTCCTGGGAGAGCGGGACCTCGACCTCGCGTACACGTCGATGCGCGCGGACGCCGACGGCCGGTGGCGCGCGGTGGTCCGCCATCCGGCGACGGGCCGCTCGAGCACGCTGTGGGCGCCGGCCGACGCATACCCGTGGGCGCAGATCTTCACCGGCGGCGCCCTGCCGGAGCCCGTCCGCCGCCGTAGCGGGATCGCGCTGGAGCCGATGACATGCGGGCCGGATGCGCTGCGCACCGGCGAGGGCCTCATCATGCTGAGCACGGGACAGGAATGGAGCGCCCCATGGGGTCTGAGCAGCAGCCCCCCGAGCTGAGCTGCCTGCGGCCCCTACTCGATGAGCCCGGCGGTTTGCGCCTGGGCACCGAAGCGACAACGACGGCGACGGGCGTGCTCCCAAGCGGTTAGCCTTGAGCTACGGCCGCAATCCGAGGCCGACACGATGTGCTGCGACAGAAGGCGAGCTGGGGTGCCCACAGGCAAGGTCAAGTGGTACGACGCGGAGAAGGGCTTCGGCTTCGTCTCAGACGACGACGGTGCTGATGTTTTCCTCCATGCCAATGCGCTGCCCGGGGACGTGACGACGCTCAAGGCAGGCACCCGAGTCGAGTTCGGCATCGCCCAAGGGCGTCGCGGCGTGCAGGCGATGCAGGTCAAGGTCCTCGAGGCGCCCGTGTCGGTCGCTGCCGCACAGCACGCCAAGCACCGCAAGTCGGCCGAGGACATGACGGTCATCGTCGAGGACCTGATCAAGCTGCTCGACGGCGTGTCTAACCAGTTGCGTCGCGGACACTTCCCGGACCCCAAGATCGCCGCCGTGCTTCGTGCCGTGGCCGACGACCTCGACGGGTCGTGATGACGATGGCCGCCGCGACCCGAGCCCTCCGACTCGACGCCACCCTTGCCGAGGCGGTGGAGGAGGCGCGGGCTGCGGCCCAAAGCATCGCCGAGCCCGGGACGGTCGGCGAGCACCTCGGAGTGACGATGGAGGGCGAGCGCCTGGCGATGCACTCTTTCGAGTGCACGGCTCGGTCCTACCGTGGCTGGCGCTGGGCAGTGACGGTCGCTCGCGTGGCGCGCAGTAAGAAGGTCACGATCTGCGAGACACACCTGCTGCCGGGACCTGACGCGATCCTCTCCCCGGAATGGCTGCCCTACGCCCAGCGCATCGCCCCCGGTGACATAGGACCCGGTGACGTGCTGCCCTACAGCGAGGCCGACCCGCTGCTAGAGCAGGGTTTCGAGGCCACCGGTGAAGAGGACGTGGACGCCATGGCGCTGTGGGAGCTAGGGCTCGGACGCCCTCGGGTGCTCTCCGCCGAAGGCAGGGAGGACGCAGCCCAGCGCTGGTACGACGGCGAGCGGGGCCCGGATACCCCAGAGGCCCAGCAGTCGAAGGCACCCTGCGCCACCTGCGGTTTCTACACGCCCCTGGCCGGCGCCCTCCGTCGCATGTTCGGGGTGTGTGCCAACGCCTGGTCGCCCTCGGACGGCCGGGTCGTCACCCTTGACCATGGTTGCGGCGCCCACAGCGAGACCGACGTGGAGCCGGCTCCGGAGCGGCGCGCCGACGGCCCGATCGTCGATGATCTGCACGACGTCGAGCTCGTCCACTAGCGAGCGGTTGCGAACGTCGCATACCCGGGCCCCGAGCCGCGCGGCACCGCCGCATCAAGCGCCTCGAGATCGCCCGGCGTCGGCTCCCACTCAGCTGCCGCCGCGTTGGCGCTCACCTGCTCGGGCTTGGACACCCCTGAAATGACGCTGCCGACCGCAGGCTGAGCGGCCAATCCTCCGATGGCGAGGTCGAGCATCGAGATGCCGCGTGCACAGGCGAATCGCTCGAGCGCCTCGACGGTGTCGAAGTCTGCGCTGCGCAGGCGGGAGGCCTGTGAGCTGGCGGAGAGGCGGCTGCCCTCGGGTGCCTGCTCACCGCGCCGGTATTTGCCGGTGAGCAGGCCGTGGGCGAGAGGGAAGTACGGCAGGATGCCAACGCCCAGGTGCTCGCACGCGGGAGCGAGCTCGTTCTCGGCGGCGCGGTTGTAAAGCGAGTACTCGTTCTGCGCTGACACGAAGTGTTCGGCGCCGAGTGACTCGGCCAGCCAATGGGCGTCGACGACCTCCCAGGCCTGCATGTTCGAGCAGCCGAGGTAGCGCACGAGCCCGTCGCGGACGAGATCATTCAGGGCGGCCAAGGTCTCCTGCAGCGGGGTGACGCGGTCGGGCGTGTGCAGCTGGTAGAGGTCGATGTAGTCGGTGCCGAGCCGGCGCAGGCTGGCCTCGACCGCACGCCGGATGTAGCGGCGCGAGCCGCGCACCCCGAAGTCGGGACCGTTGAGGCCGTCAAGGTCCATGCCGAATTTGGTCGCGACGACGACCTCGTCCCTGCGTTTGCCCAGGGCCCGACCGAGCAATGTCTCGCTCTCGCCGCGGGAATACGAATCGGCCGTATCGAAAAGCGTGACGCCGGCGTCCAAGGCTGCATCGACGATGCGGGCGACGCCATCGGCGTCTACCCGCGCGCCGAAAGCGTTGCAGCCGATGCCGACCGTCGAGACCATGAGACCACTGTTTCCGAGAGTTCGATAGTGCATGCGAGTCACCCTAGGTGGGATGCATGGGCCTCGCCGGTCGCCGGGCGTCCACCCACCGGTAGCGGCTCCGGGCCCGTCCCGCCTCGCCTCTACGATCGCCTTCATGCCCACGACTGCTCCGCCCCGCAGACTCGACTCGAAGCCCGGCCTCGACGGCTTCTTCCGTATCAGCGAGCGCGGCTCGACCCTGGCGCGGGAGATCCGCGGAGGCTTCGCGACGTTCTTCACGATGGGCTACATCATCGTTCTCAACCCGCTGATCATCGGGACCGCCAAGGACGGCACAGGCGCGTTCCTCGGCGGCGGCAGCGGGCCGAACCTGGCGCTCATCGCCTCGGGTACCGCCCTCGTCGCGGGCGTCATGACGATCATCATGGGCGTCTACGCCAACTTCCCGCTCGCCTTGGCGACCGGGCTCGGGCTCAACGCCTTCGTCGCCTTCGGCATCGCGGGGCTGCCGCAGATGACCTGGGCCGACGCGATGGGGTTGGTCGTCCTGGAGGGGATCATCATCCTGCTGCTCGTCCTCACCGGCTTTCGCGAAGCTGTCTTCCACGCCATCCCAGCGCAGCTGAAGACCGCGATCAGCGTCGGCATTGGGCTCTTCATCACGCTCATCGGCCTCTACGACGCGGGCATCGTGCGCAAGGCGCCGGCCACGCCCGTGGAGTTGGGGGTCGGCGGCTTCCTCGCGGGCTGGCCCACCCTCGTCTTCGTCGTGGTCCTGCTCGCGATGGTCGTCATGATGGTCAAGAAGGTGGCCGGTGCGATCCTTTACGGCATCGTCGGCGGCACGATCCTGGCCATCATCGTCGAGGCGCTCACGCACCCCGGCTCGCAGACGAACGCCAAGGGTGAGGTCGTCAACCCGACCGGCTGGGGGCTCAACGTTCCCCGGCTGCCCGACCGGGTGCTCGACACCCCCGACTTCGGGCTGCTCGGGCACTTCAGCCTGCTCGGCTCGTTTTCGAAGATCGGCATCATCTCGGCGTGCCTGCTCGTCTTCACGCTCATGCTTGCCGACTTCTTCGACACGATGGGCACGATGGTCGCCATCGGCGCGGAGGCGGGGTTGCTCGATGAGGAGGGCAATCCGCTGAACACGCGGCGTATCCTCATCGTGGACTCCCTCGCGGCGGCGGCGGGTGGTGCCGCCGGCATCAGCAGCAACACGGCCTACATCGAGTCGGCCTCCGGCGTCGGGGAGGGCGCTCGCACCGGTTTCGCTTCGATCGTCACCGGCCTGCTCTTCCTCTTGGCGACCTTCCTGACGCCCCTGGTGGCAATCGTCCCGCACGAGGCGGCTACGCCGGCCTTGGTCATCGTGGGCTTTCTCATGATGCAGCAGGTCACGGGCATCGACTGGAGCGACATCGACATCGCGATCCCGGCCTTCCTCACGATCGTGCTGATGCCCTTCACGTACTCGATTACGGCCGGCATCGGCGCGGGCTTCGTCACCTACACGGTGATCAAGATCGCCCACGGCCGGGCTCGTGAGCTGCACCCGCTCATGTGGCTCATCTCGCTGCTCTTCGTCGTCTACTTCGCCATCGAGCCGATCAGGTCGGCCCTCGGAGTCGGCTGACCCCGGCACTCACGGAGCCCCGAACCGCGCCCGGCCCGTCCTCAACCCGCAGACGGGGATGTCTGGTTGATTACGCGTGCTGCGCGGACTGCCACCCCAGCACTTCAATAAATTACGAAGGTTTGCGTATTGTCATGGAGTGGGTGGACGTCTAGGCTGGCAGCTGTCCGAACACGACTGGTCAGCGTCCGCCGCCCTCCGGGTACCCGACCAATCAGCCGAACGAACTTTGATCTGCCCGGGACCCCGGCAGACGCACAGCGAGGAGCTGTCG
>JAUNUZ010000198.1:2199-5191 GCA_030537915.1 Micrococcales bacterium | reverse complement strand
AGGCCAGCCGCTCGGTGCTGGTCACCGGTGGCAACCGGGGCATCGGCCTCGCGATTGCCCAGCGTCTCGCCGCCGACGGCCACAAGGTCGCCGTCACCCACCGCGGCTCTGGCGTGCCCGAGGGCCTGTTCGGCGTCCAGTGCGACGTCACCGACTCCGAGTCCGTCGACCGCGCCTTCACGGAGGTAGAGGAGCACCAGGGTCCCGTCGAGGTTCTCGTCGCGAACGCCGGCATCACCGACGACACGCTGCTGATGCGCATGACCGAGGACCAGTTCTCCCGCGTGCTCGACGCGAACCTCACCGGCGCGTTCCGCGTCGCCAAGCGGGCGAACCGCGCGATGCTGCGCGGGCGCTGGGGTCGGATGATCTTTCTCGGCTCTGTCGTCGGGCTCGCAGGCGGACCCGGCCAGATCAACTATGCCGCCTCGAAGGCCGGCGTGGTGGGCATGGCCCGCTCGATCACACGGGAGCTCGGCTCGCGCTCAATCACCGCGAACGTCGTCGCCCCCGGCTTCATCGAGACGGATATGACGGCCGGGCTCTCGGAGGACCTGCATAAGCAGGCGAAGGAGTTCATCCCGCTCAAGCGCCTGGGCAAGGCCGAGGACGTCGCGGCGGTCGTGAGCTTCCTCGCCTCGGAGGACTCCGCCTACGTCTCCGGCGCGGTCATCCCCGTCGACGGCGGCATGGGCATGGGCCACTAGCCCTCCAGCGCCGCACGCAACTATTCGCATCTCACAGGAGGAACACACCATGGGCGGACTGCTCGAGGGCAAGACCATTCTGGTCACCGGCATCATCACCGACTCCTCGATCGCGTTCCACGCGGCCGCGATGGCGCAGGATCAGGGCGCGAAGGTGATCATCACCGGCCTGCCCGAGCGGCTGCGGCTGATCGACCGGATCGCCAAGCGCCTGCCGCAGGAGGTGCCCCCGGCGATCGGGCTCGAGATCACCAGCGAGGATGATCTGGGGGCGTTGGCCGACCGCATCCGCGAGCTCGCGCCGGAGGGCATCGACGGGGTGCTGCACTCGATCGCGTTCGCCCCCAAGACCCTGATGGGCCCCGAGGCCAAGCCCTTCCTCGACGCGCCGGGACCCGACGCCTCCAAGGCGTTCGAGATCTCGGCATGGAGCTACGCGTCCCTGGCCCGCGCGGTGCTGCCGGTCATGAACGAGGGCGGCTCGATGGTCGGTATGGACTTCGACCCCCGCACCGCGATGCCGTACTACAACTGGATGGGCGTCGCGAAGGCCGCGCTCGAGTCCGTGAACCGCTACGTCGCTCGAGAGGTCGGCGCGGCCAAGAAGGTGCGCTCGAACCTGATCGCGGCGGGCCCGATCAAGACCCTCGCCGCGAAGGCCATCGCTGGCACCGCGACAGACGACGCCAAGCAGCTCAACCAGCTCCAGTCGTACTGGGACGGTGCATCGCCCATCGGCTGGAACGTCGACGACCCGACTGTGGTAGCGAAGTCGGTGGTCGCGCTGCTGTCGGACTGGCTGCCGGGCACGACCGGCTCGATCGTCTACGTCGACGGCGGCGCGAGCCACAACATGTGGTTCCCGGACGGGTTCACGGGCTAGCACGCAGATGACCTCATATGACGCACTGCTGCTGCTCTCCTTCGGCGGTCCCGAGAAGCCCGACGACGTCCTGCCATTCCTGGAGAACGTGACCCGGGGCAGGGGGGTGCCGGCGGAGCGGCTCGAGGAGGTCGCGCAGCACTACCTGCACTTCGGCGGTGTGTCGCCGATCAATGCGCTCAACCTCGACATCATCGACGCAGTCCGGGCGAGGCTGCGCGAGCAGGGCATCGAGCTGCCCGTGTACTTCGGCAACCGCAACTGGCACCCCCTCGTGGAGGACACAGTGGGGCAGATGGCCGCGGACGGCGTCGAACGTGCCCTGGTGTTCCCGACGTCCGCTTGGGGCGGCTACTCCGGCTGCCGCCAGTACCACGAGGACATCTCCCGCGCCCGCGAGGCGGCGGGCCCCGGCGCCCCCGCGCTGGTGAAGCTGCGGCAGTACTTTGACCACCCGCTGCTGGTAGGTGCCTTCGCGGACGCCATCGCGGCCGCTCGAGCGGAGCTGCCCGAGGGCCAGCGCGCTGATGCACGGCTGGTGTTCACCGCGCACTCGGTGCCGGTGTCCGCGGACCGCGCGGCCGGCCCACCGGCCGATGGCGGCAACCTCTACAGCCGTCAGGTCGGCGAGACCGCGCGGGTGTGCGCCGCGGCCGTCGGGGTTGGGGGCGGAGAGTTCGACGTGGTGTGGCAGTCGCGCTCCGGCCCGCCCCAGGTTCCGTGGCTCGAGCCCGATATCTGCGACCATCTGGACGCGCTGGCCGCGGCGGGGGAGCAGGCCGTGATCGTGTGCCCCATCGGCTTCGTCTCCGACCATCTCGAGGTGGTCTGGGACCTCGATACCGAGGCCCGCGATAAGGCTCAGGAGCTGGGGCTCGGTTTCGCCCGCGCCGCCACGCCGGGCACCGACCGGCGCTTCGCGGAGATGGTCCTGGAACTGATGCGGGAGCAGTTGGACGGCACCGCTCCCGCCCGGCTGGGATCCGAGCCGCTCCGCGGCGCCGGCCTTAACGGCAGCCTGTGCGCGGCGAACTGCTGCGCCCCGGTCCGCAGGCCCGCAGCCCAGGGCGGAGCAGCTAGTCGACCGTGAGCGCGGCCGCGCTAGGAGAGCCGACCCGTAACGCGTAGCGGGCGGTAGCCGCAGGCAGGCGCCCCGGCTGTTCGGGCACGAACGTGCCCTCCGTCATGGCGAGAGGGCCGCCGAAGGTTGTGCGCGCTCGGGGCTTCGGGGGAGTGTCTATAGAGGCGGCGCACCTGCACCGCGGGCACGTCATCGCCACCGTCGACGAGGACGGCAATCCCGCCCAGAAAACAGCTGGTCAGCAGGTTGACGGGAGATCCCGGGCGATGGCGCGGGAGAGTCCCGTGGAGTGGTGGGAATTGGATCAGGGCGTGCGGGAAT
>JAUNUZ010000198.1:0-2099 GCA_030537915.1 Micrococcales bacterium | reverse complement strand
GAAGACATCCGGCATCTATCCGATCGCTGTGCGTAGCTGCGCCGATTGCACCTCGACGTCGTCGAGCTCGATTGAGCCGGAATCGGGTGCCACAAGTCCGGCGCGCATGAGGGGCAATGTTGTTCTGCCCGCACCATTGGGCCCGACCAGCCCGGTTATGCCGCCTGGCCTCAGTGTCACGTCCTCATGCCCGACGGCAATGTGCCGTCCGAACGTGCGTGTCAGGCTGCGTGCCGTCAGTCCTACGCCGCGCCTTAGCGACTCGTGACCATCGGTAGCGCGTAAAGGGCGATTCGCGGGTGATGAGCCATCGACAACTCCACACGAGTACGCGCCCGCAAATTCTGCGCTGGTGGAGGATCCCTCTACCCGGACGGCGATTGGACGGGTCGGGCTCGATTGTGATTTGTGCCTTGACCCTGGTTTTTGGACACGCTTCCCCAGCGCGTGCTGGAATCAGCGTGTCCATGAACCGGGGGTAAGGCCCGTAGTCGTCGGGCCGTCTGATCGGGTGTCCGAGTACCTCACCGTCACCGCTGGTCAACGTGATTAGCCCGCGCAGCATGCGGATCGTGGTGCACTCGACTGCTCAGTTCGGACCGACGAACCCGGCAACCCACCTCGGACAAGTCGAGGTCGATACCGTTGACGGCCTGCAGGTCGCCGGAGTCCTTGGTCAGATCAGAGCGGCAGTTCGGATCAGGCTATGTGTCTACCGGTCCATCTGGATCTTCGGGGGACGCGGTGCTGCGAGGTCCGGCGTCGATGGTGAGGACGTGCGGGGCCAGGTCCAGACAGAGCGCAGGATGAAAGCTAGAAGCAGCACCTCGAGTCCGATGGAGAGGCCGTAGAAGTAGGTCCAGGACTCACCGACCGCGTTGAAGGCCGAGTAGGGGATCAAGAGCGATGCCACAACGAGGTTGATCACCCGGTTCGCACGGGCGGGCAGAATCACCGACAGGACGATCATCACGCTCGGGATGGCGATGGACGTGAGCGCGACGGTGACAAAGGCTTGGCTGATGTCGAACTCAAAGACGACACCGTCCCGGAGGTCGTCGATGGTCCCGGGCATGTACAGGTGGAAGTAGTCGACGTAGATGTACAGGAACATGAAGCTGGTCCAGGCGGCTGCGAGCTTAGCTCTGACTGGCACCGGCGGATCGTGCAGCGCGGTGTTGGTCTCGGTGTTCGTGTTCAAGGGATCCTCCATTGTTAGGTTGTACGGGTGGGCGGTGCCGCCAGGAGCACCCTGGGGCCCCGAGCAGCGCGGTGCCGGACGTCGGGACGGTCAGGCCGACCAATCACGCGCATGGTGGTGGACTTGCCGGCGCGGTTCGGGCCGAGAAGGCCGGTGACGCGACCGGGCAGGGCGGTGAACGAGACGTTGTCGACGGCGGTGAAGCCGGCGTACCTCCGGGGCAGTGACTCAACAGCGATCATGTGACAAGCCTCGCCGCGTCGAGGCGTGCGCACATCGGCGTCGAGGCCGGAGCCTCCTCCTCCGTTGGGAGGAGCGGGTTCTCGTTCTTTCGGCCGGTCCCCGAGGCTTCGTTGGTCCCTAGACTGGGCGGGTGATCACCAACGCCCTGCGCTCGCTGTGGGCCGAGCCCCGCGCAGCGGCCGTTCCCGAACGGCTGTCGCGCGACTGGGTGCTGGTCGGCGCGTTGATGGTGACCGCGCTGCTCGAGGGAGTATTCCGGGACGACGTCGCCTGGCGGCCGTTCGTGACGATTGTGGCGGTCGGACTCGCGCCGGTACTGCTCTGGCGGCGTACCCAGCCGTTGGCCTGCATCCTGGTGGGCTTCGGCACCGCGATGGCGTTGGGCCTGGCGACTCTGACGAGCGGGGTCCCCGGTCTCGGCCTCAACACGATGGTCTACGTCCTGGTGCTCGTCTACGCGCTGGCGCGCTGGGGCTCAGGGCGTGAGATCGCGATCGGGCTGACGGTGGTGCTGGTCGCTGCGGTAATCGGCACGGTCGCGGACTACACCGGGCAGGCCGACGTCATCGGCGGGTTCGGCATCCTGGCGGCGACCGCCGCTGGCGGAGCGGCGTTCCGCTACCGCGCCGAGAGCTGGCGCCGCGCGTTGGACCAG
>JAUNUZ010000197.1 GCA_030537915.1 Micrococcales bacterium | reverse complement strand
TCCGAGCCGCGCTGTGAATTCGCCTGGGCTGTGGCCGGTCGTCGGGATCACCGATGGAGACACGATCCGGGTGCGGGTCGACGGTACGACCCAGCGGATTCGCGTCATCGGCATCGACACCCCTGAGCTCGCGCAGCGCGAGTGCTTCGCGAGGGAGGCAGCCAGCGCGATGCAGTCTCTTGCGCAGAGCCGATCGGTGCGTCTCGAGGTCGACCCGACGCAGGCTGACCGGGATCGGTACGGCCGGTTGTTGCGCCACGTCGTGCTCCCCGACGGACGACTCGCCGCGCAGGTCCTCATCGCGGGCGGATTCGGGCGGGAGTACACCTACGCCGCCGACTATGCGCATCAGGCGGCCTTCCGCAGTGCCGAGTCCAGCGCTCGCAATGCTGGTCTGGGGGTGTGGAGCGCTGGGTGCGCGCAGCGCTCGGCACCTTCGCCGTCCCCCGCTGCGAACCGAGTCGCCGCCACGCCGAAACGAGTCGTCGCTGCGCCGCCGGGAAGTTGCGACATCAAGGGCAACATAAGTGGCGGCGGGGAGAAGATTTACCACGTCCCGGGCGGACGCTCCTACGGCAAGACCGTCATCAGCCCCAGCAACGGCGAGAGGTGGTTCTGCAGCGAGTCCCAGGCGTCGGCCGCGGGCTGGCGCGCGGCCAGGGACTGAGCTGGGCCCCGCTGATCCAAGGGCCCGTTGCGTCGCGCAGCCAGATCAGGATCCGGTGGGGGCGACGGACAGGTCGTAAGCCTGCGGGGCTACGGCCGCTGTTGGCGACCCGGGCCGGGCACCGCACGAGACGAGCGGGCGCCGGCGACGACCGCTGCCCCCAGGACGCCCCGCCCGAGCGACCGCGACCGGCGGCCAGACGGGCGGGAGGTCATCGCGGTCACCTCGGGGTGCATTGGGTGACTGGCGGGGTCGTCATGGTGCGGGGTCACCCTCTACCCGGTGCTGCTCGTTGGTGCGGGCACCCATGGCGTCGCCCGCCGTGGTCAACGCGTCGACGAGGGGGTTGGTGCGCTCGTCGCGGACGTCATGCCCGGCCTTCGGACGGCCGGTGCCTCCAGGCAGCACCCTCCCGAGCACACCCAGCGCTCGGACGACGGTAGAGGGTGCGAGTCCGTGGGCCCGCATGAGCAACTGCGTCACTGGCGACAGACCCACGATCGGCGCGCCCCGTAAGGTGCCGTCGACGGCCCGCCGGGCCGCGGTGCGCCCGTCGAGCGACACTCCTGGGATCGAAGCGCCAGGAGCGAACCACGCGTACTCGGCGGACCGGTTGCCGGAGTACTGCGCGTGGACGTGCGAACCGGTACGCATGGGGGGCGGCAGGATCGTCGTCGCGGTCACTCCGGTCCCGGCGAGCTCAGCACGCAGCGCCTGCCCGAGGCCGGCCGCGCCGAACTTGGCCGTCGAATAGGGGACCAGGTGCGGCACCCCGATCACCCCGCCGACCGAAGAAACGATGCCGTAGCGGCCGAAGCCGCGAGCGCGCATCCCGGGCAGCACAGCAAGAGCGAGGTAGGCCGGCCCCTTCGTCATGATGTCGATGCACTCGTCGAACATCGCCGGGGTGACGCTCTCGATCGGGCCGACCTGGATGATGCCGGCAACGTGGATGGCGACGGTTATCGGAGCAGAGGGGTCGCTGGCCGCACGCACCCACGCGGCGACCGCTGCGGAGTCCGAGACATCGCAAACCGTCGTGCCGATCGACAGCCGCTCGCGCGCCAGTTGATCGCGGGCCTGCTGCAGCGTGCGCGGATCGCGGCCGCACACCTGTACCCGATACCCGCGCAGCGCCAACTCCGCGGCGATGAGGAGCCCGAGTCCGCGGGAGCCTCCCGCGACGAGGGCGGTCTGGGGGGTGGGGGCGCGGCGGTCGGCGGCGCCCGTCTCATGGATCGATTCGGGCATTCGGACGCCTTTCGCGGGACAGATCGGCCACCCTGAGCCTCGCACGGTCCGGGGCCCGGTGCGCGTTGGATCCCGCTCGCGTGCCGGGGACCGCGTCTGCAGTCCCTGCTGAGCACTCAGAAGGCTTCGAGGAGGCCACTAAGCTGGGCCACTTGGGCGCGCTCGCTCGCGACTGCGCGTCACCTACCAATCCACCGGCAAAAGAAGGGTGCTCGTCACAAGTCAGTTCGACCGGCCGTCACGGAAACAGAGGAGGCGCGCGATGCGCACGTCATGGGCAGAGAATTCCAAGATGAGGGATTGGCAGCCCTGGAGGTCGACGCCAGAATTCGTGTACCAAGACGAACAGACCATCCAGCGGCATTGGTTCAACCTGGACACCGGGGCGCGACTGTGTCTGATGGCCGATGGCGGGTGGGGCGAACCGGGTAGCGCACGGATGCGTCTCTATCACCGGTCGCCGGCGGGTGTGGACACCGATCTGAGCGACCTGCTGGATGGGGCGCGCAATGGTGGGTGGTACGAGGAAGGGGAAGAGTCGGCCACGGCCGCCTACCTCGCGGTCGACGCAGACTGCGTACGACTCGTGCACGAGCTGATCGGCCTGGACCTGGGGTCGTGATGCTCGGTCATCGCTGAGGTCGAGACGTGCGACTCCGGCCCAGAGAGGCTGAAGCCGTGAGCGCAACCAGTCAACCAACGGCAAATGTGGCCCGGGTTTCCGGCACTTCTCGACCCTCTCGACCGCTATCGACATGGAAGGCCCCGGTGGGTAACCTGCCAGCGTTCCGGCGCGCTGCTGTGTCGGGGACTCGCGTCGGGCGGCAGCAAGGTGGAACAGTGGGTTTTTGGTGGTTGTCCGGGCAGTGGGCGCCTGCTTGCGGGTCTCGCCCGATGGTGACGGGATGAGCCCGATGTTCCTCGACGACCTGTCCGACGTGGCGGCGATCGTGCTCGAGAGGGACGGCACAATCAGCATCCTGCCCGAGGCACCCAGATCGCTGCCGTCATGAGTCGGTGGTCAGAGACCGTGCGGATGCTGGTGGTTGCGCCAGCAACGTGGGCTGCAGACGACCCGATCCAGGTGTTCGGCGTCACGCTGGTGGGGGTCAGCAAGACGACGGGTGTGAAACTGCTCTTCACCCTGGCTCTGATTGCAGTCGTGCTGCTGCTGCGGTTCGTCGTGCTGCGGGGTGTCCGTCGGGTGTTGGGCGGGGATGTGGCCGACCCGAGGCGGTTCTGGGCGCGGCAGGGTCTGCAGCTGCTGATCGCGGTCATCCTGGTCGTCGGGGTGCTCTCGATCTGGATCACTCCGCAGACCGACATCAGCACCGGCATCGGCCTGATCAGCGCCGGGTTGGCCTTCGCCCTGCAACAGGTCATCGTCTCGTTGGCGGCGTACTTCGTCATCCTGCGCGGTGACACCTTCAACGTCGGTGACCGGATCACGTTGGGGGGCGTGCGCGGGGACGTCGTTCGTTTGGGGTTCTTGCGGACCACGATCATGGAAATGGGGCAACCACCGTCCGTCGCCGCCGCGGACCCCGCGGTGTGGGTCAACTCCCGTCAATACACCGGTCGGCTCGTGACGGTCACCAACGGTGCGATCTTCAATGACCCGGTCTACAACTACACCCGAGACTTCCCTTACCTGTGGGAGGAACTCGTCCTTCCGGTCGGCTACGAGTCCGACCGGGCGCGGGCAGAGCAGATCCTGCTGGATGCCGCCCGCGCTCACGCGATCGTGGATGACCCCGAGGCCGCCCGTTCCCTGGCCTTCATGCGGTCGCGCTACGCCATGGCCGACGCGTCCCTGCAGCCGGCGGTCTACTGGCGGATCACCGACAACTGGGTCGAGCTGTCGCTGCGCTTCCTGGTGCCCCAACGTGGGGTTCGTGAGATCAAGGACGCGATGAGTCGTGACATCCTGACCGGGCTGGATGCCGCGGGAATCCCGATTGCCTCCGCCACCTACGGCATCGTGGGCCTGCCAGACATCCGCGTCTCCCCGCCATCGCAGGATCCCTGAACGGGTGACTGTGACGGCGTTGGAATCCGCACCGTCACAATGAGCCCGAACGACCTTGACGCAGTTATCAGTCAGCGCGTCGGGCCGGCAGCACCGTTAGATCCACAGTTCTGGCGGCTGACGCGACGGGCCATCCTGCCTGGTTCGGGTTGCGGGCCTGGGAGCGTGAAGGTGGCCACCTCGACACTGTCGCCGAGCCAGGGCCCCGGAGATCTGTATGGCCTCCGACGCGAGCGCCGGGTACATCGGCGCGTGCGCCGCCAAGCTGAATGCTGGTCGCATCAGGACAGCAGCGGGCCGCTCCTCCGGCGAGGTCAGGGTTGCCCGGACATGGACGATGTCCCGTCGCTCGGATACCGCGCCGAGCAGGATGCGCAGATGCCCTGAGCGGGCAGTCGCCTCGCGGACGTCGCGAACGGTGGCGTCCGCGCCAACGGTCGTCAACGCCGCACCGGAATCCGACGAGGAGACCGACGAGGCCATGGCCGAGGAGGGGAGAAGTTACCGTTCACCACAAGCGCCTCATCCTGGAGCCGCCGTGATGGTGACGCTAGGGCTTGAGTTGCGGCTGCGAACTTCTGATGAGCGGTCTGATCAGCGAAGGGGGGTGCTGCCTGCGGGTGATCGCGGTGGGCGCCGGAATCAGCGGCCTAGCGGCGGGATGGACGCTGCTCCAGCAGGGGGCTCGAGGTTACCTCGATGCCATGGACGCACTCAGAGCCGATGGGAGGCCCCTACACCGTCAGGGCGTGTCCACCACGACCGCGGGCTTGGGGTACGTGGGGCTTGAGTTTCAACCTACCTTTTCGTCCGCAACATCGGGGGGTGTCGACACCGATGCACGGCACGTCATCAACCACTTGCATCCAAACCTCGCCTGAGCGATCGCAGAGGGTTCCACGCTATGACAACACAGGCGGACGGCACTCAAGGACTGGTCAAGGGCGCCTTGCTCGCGGGGTTTATCGCCGGGTTCATCTGGATGGCGATCACCGTGCTAGTGGGTGGCTTCGGCAAGGGGGCCATCGTCGGTGGCGGATTCGGCTTCCTGGTGGGCACTGCCGTTGTCACGACCATCATTGCCAAGCTCGTGCGAGGCCGAGCCCGACCTTGACGCCTACAGCGTTTCTACCGAATCAAGTCGCGCGAGAGCTGCCAAGCGGTGCCCCCTTGCCGGGCGCCCAGGGCGCGAGCCGGACCCCTTAGTCTCGCAATGGGATCGGTCTGCGGGTCTACGCCTGAGTG
>JAUNUZ010000196.1 GCA_030537915.1 Micrococcales bacterium | reverse complement strand
GACATGACCGGCACGATCGCTGTCCTGAACGGCCCGAACCTCAACCTCCTCGGGGTTCGCAAGCCGCAGGTGTACGGCCGTGACACCCTGGCGGATGTCGAGCGGCTGTGCGCGCAGGAGGCGAGCCGGCACGGGCTCCAGGTCGACTGCCGCCAGTCCAACCACGAGGGCGTCCTCATCGACGCTGTGCATGAGTTGCGCTCCAGCGCTGTAGGTTTCGTCGTCAACGCCGGCGCCTGGACGCATTACTCGATCGGGCTGCGCGATGCGTTGGAAACGATCGAGAGCCCTCTCATAGAGGTGCACATCTCGAACGTCCACGCCCGTGAGGAATTCCGGCACCACTCCTACCTGTCGCCGATCGCCTCCGGCATCGTCATCGGTTGCGGTGTCCAGGGTTACGCCTTTGCGATCGCCCGCATCGCCACGCTGACCGGGTCCTCGACGCTGACCGCCTGAGGGTCGGCGTCCTCCGAGCTCCCCACCTGGCGTTGTCGCTCGACCGCGGAACCCGTCAGGTCAGCCCCGCAACGAGCAGATCCCTTCCTGCCGCTGGTAGGCGGGCAGAGCCAACGGCAACGCGGCGCCGCTGGCTAGGCTGATCACCATGGCTTCGACCCGCACGATCCGTATCGCCCAAGACGAGCGCGCTGACGAGGTTCTCTCGACAGATGACTTCGGTCTGCTGGTCGGCATGCTCCTAGACCAGCAGTTCCCCATGGAGCGAGCCTTCGCCGGCCCGGCCAAGATCCTCGAGCGCTTCGGCACCCTCGACCCGGCGGCGATCGCGGCGGTCGAGCCGGAGGCGTTCGCGGATCTGTGCTCGACCCCGCCGGCGATCCACCGGTACGGACGCGCGATGGCCGGGCGAATCCAGCAGCTCGCCAAGGTCATCATGTCCGACTACGAAGGTCGGACGGCGGCGCTCTGGGAGACGGCCGACTCCACCAAGGAGCTGCTCGCGCGCTTGCAGAAGCTGCCCGGTTTCGGCGACCAGAAGGCTCGGATCTTCGCGGCTCTGCTGGGCAAGCAGCTCGGCGTCACGCGCGAGGGGTGGCGCGCGGCGATCGGGCCGTACGCCGAGGCTGATGCGACCCGTTCGGTCGCCGACGTCGTCGACCCGGCCTCGCTCGAAGCGGTACGCAACTTCAAGAAGGCCGCCAAGGCCCAAGCCAAGGCCGGCTCCTAGGCGGGTCGGGTCCTGCAAAACCGGGTCGGGCCCTGTCGCCGGCCCCAACTAGACTCAACGCTCATGAGCAAGGTCCTCTCCGCAGTCGCCTGGCCGTATGCCAACGGCCCACGTCACATCGGCCATGTCGCCGGTTTCGGCGTGCCCTCCGATGTCTTCAGTCGGTACATGCGAATGGCCGGCCACGACGTCCTGATGGTCAGCGGTACCGACGAGCACGGCACCCCCATTCTTGTCGCGGCGGACAGCGAAGGCATCAGCGCCAAGGCGCTCGCGGACCGCAACAACCGCGTGATCGTCGAGGACCTGGTCAACCTCGGCCTGTCCTACGACCTTTTCACCCGGACGACGACCCGAAACCACTACGCGGTCGTGCAGGAGCTGTTTCGTCGGGTCTACGCGAACGGTTACATGATCGAGCAGACGACATTCGGGGCGATCAGCCCGTCGACCGGACGCACGCTGCCCGACCGGTATGTCGAGGGCACGTGCCCGATCTGCGGCTTCGACTCCGCGCGCGGGGATCAGTGCGACAACTGCGGCAACCAGCTCGACCCGACGGATCTGGTCGACCCCAGGAGCAAGATCAATGGGGAGACACCCAAATTCGTCGAGAGCCAACACTTCTTCCTCGATCTGCCCGCGCTCGCTGACGCGATGACGACGTGGCTCGACGGGCGGGCCGCGTCCGGCACGTGGCGGCCCAATGTGATCCGCTTCTCGCAAGGACTGCTCAAGGACATGAAGCCGCGCGCGATGACCCGCGACATCGACTGGGGCATCCCGATTCCGCTCGACGGCTGGCGTGACCAGCCGAGCAAGCGGCTCTACGTGTGGTTCGACGCGGTCATCGGCTACCTGTCGGCCTCGATCGAATGGGCCCGCCGGATCGGGGAGCCGGAGCGCTGGCGCGAGTGGTGGAACGACCCCGAGGCGGTGTCCTACTACTTCCAGGGCAAGGACAACATCACCTTCCACGCCCAGATCTGGCCGGCCGAGCTGCTGGCCTACGCCGGAGCGGGTGACAAAGGCGGGGAGCCGGGCCTGTACGGCACGCTGAACCTGCCGACCGAGGTGGTGGCGAGTGAGTTCATGACGATGGAGGGCAAGCAGTTCTCCTCCAGCCGCGGCGTCGTCATCTACGTGCGCGACATGCTCAGCCGCTACCAGCCCGACGCGCTGCGCTATTTCATCTGCGCCGCCGGCCCGGAGAGCAGCGACTCGGACTTCACGTGGAGCGAATTCGTCACCCGCACCAACTCCGAGCTCGTCGCAGGCTGGGGCAATCTCGTCAACCGCACGGCGAACATGATCGCCAAGAGCTTCGGTGAGATTCCGCCCGCCGGAGCGCTTCTGCCGATCGATGAGGCGATCCTGTCGCAGGTGCGCGGCGCTTTCGACACGGTGGGCGGCTTCCTCGGCCGGCACCGCCCGGGCATCGCCGAGGCGATGCGGGTCGTCGGCGAGGTCAACGCCTACGTCTCGGCCACCGAGCCCTTCAAGCTCAAGGGCGAGGATCAGCGCGAGCGACTCGGCACCGTGCTGAACGTGCTTGCCCAGTGCGTCAGCGACCTCAACCTCATCCTGTCGCCCTTCCTGCCGCATTCCTCCAATGCGGTGCACCGCGTCCTCGGCGGCGACGGCACGCTCACCCCGATGCCGCACATCGTCGAGGTCGAGGACCTCGACGACGAGGTCGAGGGAGCGGCCGTCGGCCTCGACACGTATCCGGTGATCATGGGCGAGTATTCGGGCTTCGCGCGCTGGGAGCCGACGCCGGTGGTGGCCGGGACTCCGGTCCCCAAGCCGGCCCCGGTCTTCGTCAAGCTCGACCCCGACGTCGTCGCGGACGAACTGGCCAGGCTCGGGCAGGGCGCTGCGCCCGCGGCGCAACACTCGCCGGAGCCTGCATGAGCGGCGGGCCCGAGCGTGAGCCCGGCCGGCAGGGGAGCCCGTCGGCGCCGGATCCGCTGCCTGTGGCCGTCGTCGACAATCACTGCCACCTCGATATGGGCCGGGACGGCGGTCCCGCGCCGGACGTCGCGGCTGTGCTGGCGCAGGCGGTGTCCGTCGGGGTCGATCGGGTGGTCCAGATAGGTTGCGACCTCGACGCGGCCCGCTGGACCGCCCGAGTCGTCACCGAGCATGCCGGCATGGTCGGCGGGATCGCGTTGCACCCCAACGAGGCTCCGCGGCTGGCTGCCGACGGCGCGCTCGAGGCCGCGCTGGCCGAGATCGAGGCGCTCGCGGCGGGGGAGCGCATTCGGGTCATCGGTGAGACCGGCCTCGACTACTACCGGACGCCCGAGCCCGGTCGGGCGGCCCAACACGAGTCGTTCCGCGCGCACATCGAGATGGCCAAACGGCTCGATCTGGCGATGCAGATCCACGACCGAGACGCTCACGACGACGTCCTGGCCGTGCTCGCGGACGCCGGGGCCCCGGAGCGGACCGTCTTGCACTGCTTCTCCGGCGACGTCGATATGGCGCGTGAGTGCGTGCGTCGCGGCTACCACCTGTCGTTCGCCGGGACCGTGACCTTCAAGAACGCGCACTCGCTACGCAATGCACTCTCGATCGTGCCGCGCGAGCTGCTCCTGGTCGAGACCGATGCCCCCTACCTCACGCCGAGTCCGCACCGCGGTGCGAACAATGCTCCCTACCTGGTGCCGCTGACCGTTCGCGCGATGGCCGCCACCCGCAACGTTGTAGTACCGACGCTCTGCGAGGACCTGTCCCGCAACTCCGAGCGGCTCTACGGACCGTGGTGAGCGTCACACCGGCGCCGCGAGGGGAGCCGTCGCCACAGCGCGAGCGCGGCCTGGCGCCGGCTGCGACGCTGGGGCCGGTGCAGATCCGTGAGCTGGCGGATCGGCTCTCGATCCGACCGACGAAGCAGTGGGGGCAGAACTTCGTCATCGACGCCAACACCGTGCGTCGCATCGTCCGGCTCGCCGGTGTCGGGCCGCTCGATGATGTCCTGGAGGTGGGGCCGGGTCTGGGGTCGTTGACCTTGCCGCTGCTCGGCGCCGCCCGGAGCGTGACGGCGGTGGAGATCGATCCGACCCTGGCGGCCCAGCTGCCGCTCACCGTCGCGGCCTACGCGCCCGAGCGGGCCGACTCCCTCTACGTGCTGCCGGCGGACGCGTTGGCGCTCACGCAGACGCCGGTGCCGCCGACGGCGCTCGTCGCGAACCTGCCCTACAACGTGTCGGTGCCCGTGCTGCTCACACTCCTGGCCCGCTTCGAGACCATCGAGCGCGTGCTGGTCATGGTCCAGCTCGAGGTCGCCCAGCGGCTGGCCGCGGGCCCGGGTAGCAAGACCTACGGCGTGCCCAGCCTCAAGGCCGCCTGGTATGCCGACGTGCGGCTCGTCGGGACCGTCCCGCGTAGTGTCTTCTGGCCCGTGCCCAATGTCGATTCCGGCCTCGTCGCGCTGACTCGCCGAGCCCCGCCGCCGGGTGCCGACCGCGGGCGCACCTTCGCCTGTGTGGACGCGGCCTTCGCGCAGCGCCGCAAGTCGTTGCGGGCAGCGCTCTCGGGCTGGGCCGGCGGCCCGGACCGCGCGCAGGCCGCCCTCCAGGAGGCGGGTATCGACCCGCGAACGCGCGGCGAACAACTGACGATCGCCGATTTCGCGCGGCTCGCCACCGGAGGTCAGAGCCTGCTCCGCGCATCGGCACCCACCGATGTCCGGCCTCCGGCTCCGCAGCTGCCGGCTGAGCCCGACTGAGGGCGCCCACCCTGCATGGCTAGGGTTGCCAGCATGAGTGCAGCGGCCAGCGGTGGCGTCACCGTGCGCGTCCCGGCCAAGATCAATCTCGAGTTGATCATCGGGCCGCGCCGCGACGACGGCTTCCACGATCTGGCCACGGTCTTCCACAGCGTGGGGCTCTATGACGACGTGACGATCACGCCCGCCCGGGAGTGGTCCGTCACGATCAGCGGGCCCTACGCCCACCTCGTGCCCACCGACGAGGACAACCTCGCCCTGCGGGCGGCGCGGCTACTGGCCGCGGCCGTCTC
>JAUNUZ010000195.1 GCA_030537915.1 Micrococcales bacterium | reverse complement strand
GGGGCGCGCGTGGAGGGTGAAGTCCTGCTCGACGACAAAGACCTCTACGCCAAGGATATGGACCCCGTCACTGTGCGACGGACGATCGGGATGGTCTTCCAGCGGCCCAACCCGTTCCCGACGATGACGATCTTCGACAACGTCGCGGCCGGACTGCGGCTCAACGGTGTGAAGAGGCGCAGCGATCTCATCGACGTGGTCGAGAAGTCCCTGCGCGGCGCGAACCTGTGGAATGAGGTCAAGGACCGGCTCGACAGGCCCGGCGCCGGTCTCTCCGGCGGTCAGCAGCAGCGGCTGTGCATCGCCCGGGCGATCGCCGTCTCGCCACAGGTGCTGCTCATGGACGAGCCGTGCTCGTCGCTGGACCCCATCTCGACCCTGGCGATCGAGGACCTCATCAACGAGGTCAAGGAGACGTACACGATCGTCCTCGTCACGCACAACATGCAGCAAGCGGCGCGTGTCTCGGACCGGACGGCCTTCTTCAACCTCGCGGCGACCGGTAAGCCCGGCAAGCTCATCGAGATCGACGATACCCAGCAGATCTTCTCGAACCCGAAGCAAAAGGCAACCGAGGACTACATCTCGGGTCGCTTCGGCTGAGGCGTTCGGCTGCGGGTGGGAACACCGAGCACCCCCGAAGAGTTGAAACCTGCGTGCGCCGGGCCGCGGTAGCCCCGGGTCCCGAATAACGCCGCCTAGAGCGGCCGTGCGCCGTGAGGCGCTCCCGGTCCGTGCGTACGCAAAGGCCCGGGCATCCGATGGATGCCCGGGCCTTCGCGAGACCCAGCGACCGTGCGTGCCCCGCTAGGGTTCGCGCAGGGGCGGGAAGCGCTCGACGGCGGTGACTCGGTCTTTGCGATCCAGGTAGGCGATGAGCGCCTCGCCCTTGTCCAACCCGTCCTTCGCCGCCGCCGCCAGGGCCGCCTTGTTCGCCCGGCGCGCGTGCCCGGCCAGGGCCGACAGCAGCACCGGCAGCACAGGACCGTGCGAGCAGATCGCGCTGGGCCGCTTGTGGTGCAGGTGCCGTTCCATGGCCTTGACAGCGGCTTCGGGGCGCCTCTCGAAACTTTCCTCGGACATGGCGTAGGTGGTGGCGAGCTGCACGCCCGTCACCTGGGAGTACGGCTTGAACGTCTCCACACAGCGGGTCGCCGACGAAGACAGCAGTCGCACGACGCCGAAGGCCAGGAGCAGATCGGGGAGCTTGCGGGCCTGCGCGCGCCCCTCCTCGTCCAGCGGCCGGAGCCAGTCGTCGCCGGTCCACTTGCGCCGTGGCAGCGCTTTGGCATGCCGCACCACCGCGAAGGCTCGCACCGCGAGTGTGTTGGTCTGGTGGGCGGTGACGAGAGCCTCCAGCTGCGCATGGTCCCGCTCGTAGCTGAGCAGCTTGCGGGCTGCGGCGGGCTCGACCCAGCGGACCGCGTCCACCTCGTGGAAAAGGCGGCCGGAACCACCGGTCACGTCCGCGGCCCAGTAGCGGACCTGCTTGCGGGTCTGGCCACGCGGCCCCAGGAGGGGGAAGTCCGACGTCGGCAGCGGCGCCCCAAGGCGCACCCGTAGCCCGGTCTCCTCCCACACCTCGCGCACAGCCGCCACTGGCCAATCCTCGCCCGGGTCCAGCTTGCCCTTGGGCCAAGACCAGTCGTCATAGCGGGGTCGGTGGATGACGGCCACCTGGAGCCGCCCCGAGCGCAATCGCCAGGGCAACGCACCGGAGGTTGGGATGAGGGACCCAGGCGTGCCCGAAGTCATCGAGAAGACCGTGCGACCCTGCGCCGCCTGCTCCCGTGGTCGGCGATGAGGGCGGCCTGCAGGTCGACGAGCGGCTCGCCGTCTTTGCCGCAGCAGTGGCGGCCCCAGCGGCCGTCGGCGTCGAGGTGCCAGCTCGAGGTGAGGTCGCTCATTCCGCGCCGCACCACGGTCACCAGATCCTCGACATGTCGCGGGTCGGTGATCCGTACGAGGGTCTCGACGCGGCGGTCCAGGTTGCGGTGCATCATGTCGGCACTGCCGATGTAGACCCCGCCCTCGCCTTCGCTGCCGAAAATGAAAACCCGGCTGTGCTCCAGGAAGCGCCCCAGGATCGAGCGCACCTCGATGCGCTCCGACAGGCCCGGCACGCCGGGGCGCAGGGCGCAGATTCCGCGGACGAGCAGCTCGACGCGGACCCCGGCGTTCGAGGCCCGGTAGAGGTGGTCGATCAGCACCTCGTCCACCATCGAGTTGACCTTGATCCCGACGTAGGCGTCCTGGCCGGCCTCGGCCCGGGCGATCTGGACGTCGATGCACTCCACGAGGCCGGAGCGGACGGTGCGGGGCGCAACCAAGAGCCGCTTGTACTTGCTGCGTGGCGCCCAACCCGAGAGCTGATTGAAGAGCTTCGTCAGGTCCTCGCCGACCTGGGGATCGCATGTGAAGAGACCGAAGTCCTCGTAGAGCCGGGCCGTCTTGGGGTGGTAGTTGCCGGTGCCGACATGGCAGTAGCGGCGCAGCCCGTCGGACTCATGACGAACGACGAGCGAGAGCTTGCAGTGCGTCTTGAGCCCGGCGACGCCATAGACGACGTGAACCCCTGCGTGCTCCAGCTTGCGAGCCCACTCGATGTTGTTCTGCTCATCGAAGCGGGCCTTGATCTCGACGACGGCGAGCACCTGCTTGCCGGCCTCGGCCGCGTCGACGAGCGCGTCGATGATCGGGGAGTCCCCGCTCGTGCGATAGAGCGTCTGCTTGATCGCCAGGACCTTCGGGTCGGCCGCGGCCTGCTCGATGAAGGCCTGCACCGAGGTCGAGAACGAGTCGTAGGGGTGCTGCACGAGCACGTCCTTGGTCCGGACCGCTGAGAAGACGTTGGCCGGCTTGGAGCTCTCGACGCGCGCGAGGTCGGGGTGGGTGCGCGGAACGAACGCCGGGTACTTCAGCTCGGTGCGGTCCAGGTCGGCAATCGCGTTGAGCCCGCGCAGGTCCAGGGGCGTCGGCAGTCGGAAGACCTCGCGTGGGCTGATCCCCAGCTCGCGCATCAGCAGATCCATGACGTGGTCGTTCGTGTCCTGCGCGACCTCCAGGCGGACCGGCGGGCCGAAGCGACGACGCGTCAGCTCCCTCTCCAAGGCCGTGAGCAGGTTCTCGGCGTCGTCCTCCTCGACCTCGAGATCCTCGTTACGGGTGACTCGGAACGTGAAATGGTCCAGGACCGTCATCCCAGGGAAGAGCATGTGCAGGTGCGCCGCGATGACCTCCTCCAGGGGTACGAAGCGCGCTGAGTACAGCTCGTCCTCATCTGCGTCGCGGGACGGGATGTGGACGAAGCGGGGCAGCAGCGGTGGCACCTTGACGCGCGCGAAGTGCTCGGAGCCGGTCTTGGCGTTGACGAGCACGACGGCGAGGTTGAGTGAGAGCCCCGAGATGTAAGGGAAGGGGTGACTCGGATCGACGGCCAGCGGGGTCAGGACGGGAAAGACGTGATCGGCGAACCAGTTCGAGAGGCGTTCGCGCTCCTCCGCCCTCAGGTCTTCGACGGAGACGAGATGGATGTTCTCCCGTGCCAGAGCCGGGCGCACGAGTTCGGTGAAGACGCGGGCCTGCTTGCGCATCAGCTCGTCGGCGACCGTGTGGATCGACTCGAGCAGCTCCCGGGGCTCCAGTCCGGAGGCCGAGCGGACGGCCAGCCCGGTGGCGACGCGCCGCTTGAGTCCGGCCACCCGGACCATGAAGAACTCATCGAGGTTGCTCGCGAAGATCGCCAGGAATCTCGCCCGCTCCAGCAGGGGGAGGTCCTCATCAGCCGCGAGTTGCAACACGCGCTCATTGAACTGCAGCCAGGAGATCTCGCGGTCCAGGAAGCGACCCTCGGGCAAGGCCTGGTCATGGTGGTCGGAGCGCTCTGAGCCGTGGATACCGTGAATGCCATCGATCCGCACGAAGCGCTCGTCCGCGGCGCGGGGTCGATGGGCCGGGCACGCTGAGGCCACGGCCGAGGCGACGCTCAGCGTCGCGTCGGACGCCTCCTCCGACTCGGAGGCTCGAGTGCGCTCCGAGGCGGCTGCGCCGGCGGCCTGGGTGTCGGCTCGTGGGGATCCGGTCGCGGGCGTCGTCATGGCATCCATCGTGTCATTGCCCGGGCCGTCCGGTGAATCGCGCGTCGGCGCCCTGCAGGCCCCCACCAGGTCACCGCGTCAGTCGCCCGCAGGGGACTGCGGGTGTCAGTCGGCGGCGAGCTGCACGTCGAGGCCGACCCGCTCGAATCCCAGGCGGCGGTAGGTGGCGATAGCTGCTTCGTTGTCCCCGTCGACGTAGAGCGAGACCCGGCTCAGGCCCAGGTCGCGCAGGTGGCGCAGGCCGTGGGCTGTCACGGCCGCGCCCAGCCCGAGCCCCTGCCGGTCGGGGTGCACCCCGACGACATACACCACGCCCGAACCCTGCTCGACCTTGGTCCCGTGGAAGGCGGCCCCGTTGCCCGCCCCGGCGCGAACGAGGAAAAAGCCCGCCGGGTCGAACCAGGGCTCGGCCTGACGTGCGCGCAGGGCGCGGGCGTCGATGCGCCCCTGCTCGGGATGGTGGACGAAGGCGGCGGCGTTGACGGCCAGCCAGTCGCGCTCGTCGCGCTCGTCATCGGGGGAATAGGTGGTGATCGTGTAGCCGGGGGGGAGCGGTCGGCCGGTCGCGGGGATGTCCTCCAGCGGCCGAGCCATCTGCCATAGCTCGCGCACGACCCGCAAGCCGCGGGCTCGGCCGAACTCGGCCGCGACGGGTAGGAAGCCGTGGGCCCAGACGCGGACGTTGGGGGCGATCGCGTGCAGCTCGTGCCACAGGGCACCGCCGATGCCTCCGAGGCGGTTGCGCGGTAAGACGAAGAGCTCGGCCCACGGGGCGGTGGGGTCACTCTGGTCGAGATGGGCATAGCCGACCAGGCCGTCGGGTCCGTCGACGAGCAGATGACGCCACGGTGCGGGCCGGGTTGGCTGGGCGTCCAGGCGTAGCAGGGTCTCCTCCGAGAGCGGCGTGGCACCGTCGTTGATGCAGGCCACGTGCGCTGCCTCGAACACCTCGCGCTGCCGGGCGGCGCTCAGATGGTCGGTGGTGAGCACCTGTGGAGTCGCTGACATGCGCCATCCTTACCACAGACGCGCACGGCCGTGCCCGAGCTCCCGCCATGGGCGTCCGACCCTGGGCCGGCAGCGCGTGGCCGCTGCTCGGTCAGGCAGGCGTCGCAGCAGAGACGTCGGCGGGGACGAACCGGT
>JAUNUZ010000194.1 GCA_030537915.1 Micrococcales bacterium | reverse complement strand
CAGGCCGCCCCATCCCTCCCAGATAGCGGCGACGCCGGCATCCGGAGTCGCGGTGTGACGGGCGAGAACACCGGCTGCCGCAGAGAGCGACGCGGCGTCCAAACAGCCCTCGAGCGTGTCGCCGTAGCGCCAGCCGTCTGCAGCGACCGCCCCGTCGACGTCGCCATAGGCGCACCTCACGAGCCGGGCATACTGCGCCTGAGCGTGCATGGTCGTTCCGAACGATGCCGCAGCCTGAGCCCAGGTGGTGCGCTGCGTCTCCAGCGCCGCCTCGATGTCAGCGACATCGTGGAAGAACGTCCTTTGATCGACGCCCTGCCACGTCTTCGTCTCCTGCGGACGGTCGCGCTCAACAGGATGGAACACGCGCGCGTAGGCCTCGAAACCGCGAGGCACCACTGACAGGATGCTGCCGAACGGCTCGGCTTCCATAGGGCGAAGCCACTCGCCCCGCGCGAGATCAGGAACCCACTCGAATCGCACCGACATGCACCCATTCTCCTCGTGCGGACAACGCCGGCATTTCGCATCTCGACCGTCCGCGACTCGGTCTGCAGCAGCACAATCCGTGGCCGGCGGCATGTGACAGCTGCCTATCCCCCAACCATCCTGCGGCGCACGCGCGCTTGGGCAGCGACCGGCCTACGGTTGCAGGATGGCCCACGAGGACGAGCACATCGGCGACCGGCACCTGTCGCACTGGAAGAGCTGGCCGGGCCGGGTGCTGGCCGCAGGTGCCACCCGAGCCTTCGCGCGACCCGGCGAGTTCGCCTTGCTGCTCGTCATCATGCTGGTGGGCTCGCTCGTCATGGGTCTGCTCACCTGGACCTCGGGTGAGCTTTACGAGGCGGTCAGCCAGCACGACGGCGTCGCTCTCTTCGACCAGCCGGTGCTCTCGGACATGGTCGCGGTCCGTGAATCGTGGCTCACCGTGTTCGCCTATGCCTTCACCACGGTGGGCGGCCCGATCGCGGAGCCGATCCTCGCGGCGATCGTTGCGGTGTGGCTGTCCCGACGGTGGCGCTCTTGGACTCCTCTCCTACTCATGGTCATTGCCGGGGCCGGCTCCCTGACGATGACGGTCGTCGGCAAGAACTACATCGACCGCGTCCGGCCGCCGCATGTGTGGGCCGTCCCGCCGTATGAGTGGTCACCGTCGTTCCCCAGCGGCCACGCCCTGAACTCCGTCGTCATCGGCGGCCTCATCGCCTACCTGCTCGTCATCCGAGCGCACCGCAAGCGCACCCGGTGGTTCATCCTCGGGTGCGCGATCCTCTTCGCGCTGCTCATGGGCCTGTCGAGGGTCTACCTCGGGCACCACTGGCTCACCGATGTGCTCGTCGGCTGGGCTCTGGGTGGGGCCTGGCTCACGCTGATCATCACCGGTCACCGGCTGGTCCTGACGCTGCGGGAGCGCACCCAGCGCCCAGCCGCAGGCAGTCCCGATGACGAGCCCGCGGTGACCCCGTGACGCGAGCGGCACCCGGAAGACCCGGTGGCGTCTTCCGGACAGGCGGACCGACACTGCGTGAGGTGCCTGCGGTCGGCCGGGCTCGCTCAGTTGCGACCGAGGAAGGACGCGGTCGCGTCTGCGATGATGCGCTGCGCGGAGGTCCGGTCGATCGTCGGGGTGCCGTCGCCGGGCTGCTCGCCGTAGTCCCCGAAGTAGGCGTGCACGCCGCCGTCGACCGCAACGAAGGCGGTGTCCGACGGCAACAGTCGTCGGGATGCGTCGACTTTCGCCGGGGTCGCGAGCCCGTCGGCGGTGCCGTAGACCGAGAGGACCGGCAGGTCCCGCACCGTTGTGGAGTCGTCGGGGTAGCCGGCCCACAGCGCCAACCCGACGATGCGGGGATCACGCGGGGTAGCAGCCGGTGCGGCGGCGCGTGCGGCGGCAACCGCGCCGAGACTGTGCCCTGCTACGACCCAACGGTGCACCTGCGGACGCGCGTCCATCACCCCGAAGGGGGCGGCGAGCGCGGTGAAGGCGAGGTCGAAGGGCTGCTTGACGATGACGATCGGGTGGCCCCGCGCCGCAACTTCCGCCAGCAGTGGCACGTAGGCGCGGGGGTCGACTCGGGCGCCGGGCTGGAAGATGAGCCCGGTCCTCGCGCCCGCCGTGGCGGACCCCGCCGCGCTCGCTGCCGGCGGCGCCATCGGGGTGCGCGCGATCGGAGTGAGCGTGATGGACGAGGAGTCCTGGGTCACCTCGACGGCACCCGTGCCCCGCATCGCCTCGACCGCGATCGGACTCGCCGCGAAAGGGCGCAGCCAGGCCAGACCGCCCGGCACGAGGGCCGTGGCGAGAACTCCCGCAAGCACAGCGGCGACGCCCAGCCAGCGCCGGGCCGGGTGCCGCCCCTGCGAAGCCCCACGCAGCCGCGTCCTTGCCACGAGCACCAGGAGCACAGCACCGATGAGGACGCTGACCGCAAGCGCGACCGGATAGGCCGGATGCCCCGCGCGCAGGACGTCGAACCGAGTGAGGGCGACCCACGCGGGCACCGCCAACCACACGAAACCCAAGAGCCCCGCCAAGAGCGCAACGACAGTCCAGCGGCCGTCCCGGAACCCAGTCATGACGATCATTCTGGCGCCTCGCTGCCTTCGTCCTGCACCTGCGCACGGTTCGAGCGACTCGTGCGACGATGCGGACATGGCCGACTACCAAATCATGTCGTGGCGCGACCTGCCGTCCCTGGTGACCATCCGCGAAGGGGACGAGACCGTCAAGGTCTCCCTCGCGTCCCGCTTCCAGGAGGCGATCGACGAGGCGGCGATGCGGCTCGGTTCGACAGATAGCGACGACTATCTGGCGGGTTGGTCCCGCGGTGCGTGGATCCCGGCCGAAGGCGACATCACGACGGTCTCCGAGCGGGTCAGCGCCGACCTGGAGTCGCGCTGGGACGAGGCAGCCCTCACCGCCTACCTGGACGCGATCGGTCCCGCGGACCCCTCCTGAGCGCCAGCTCCCGGCCTCCCCCGAAGTAGGGGCGCGGCCGCCTGGAATTCGGGGTCCTACGACTCTTGCGCGCCTTCCCAGGCGATCGCCGACAAGGGCCCGGAGCACACGGCGACCGCGGCGACCGTCACGAGAGCCCCGAGCAGCAACGCGGTGCCCTCCCCCGGGGCTAGGACCCCGAGGCTGGCTCCGAGCGTCGCCGCGCCGACGGGGACGCCGAGCTGCGCGCTTGTCGCGACGGCCACGGGCCAGGGCTGTCGGCTCAGCACGGGCAGAGCGTGCAGGACGACGGCGCAAGCGCCCAGAGCCAGTCCTAGGGCGATGGCCGAGGGGTGTGCGGCTAGGTCTCGCAGGTTGAGCGAGGCACCCAGCCAGACGAAGAAGATCGGGCCGAAGAAGCCCTCGGTGAGGGCAAAGAGCTGCTTGGCGAGCCGCCGCGGTGGGCCGACGCCCGCATATGCCAAACCCATGGTGAAGCCGGCGAGCATGATCGAGATGTGCCCGACGGAGGCGAGAGCCGCGAGCCCGAACAGCAGGGTCAGCGAGACCCGCAACTCCAGGGCCAACCCCCGTTCCTCCGAGACCTCGTGGACGAGGCGCCGCCACCCGCTTGATTCGAGCCAGCGCAGGAGCAGATAGGCCCCCGCGCCCGCCACGATGACGGTCAGCGCTCCCAGCGCCGCGCGCGGGGCGTGACTCGAATCGATGGCGAGCGGCAGCAACACGATGCAGACCGCGTCAGCGATGGCGAGCTGGGGCAGCATCGCGACGAGCGACGGTGCGGACAGGGGCATTCCGGACAGGGCTGGCATGACGATCGAGGCAGACGACGAGGTGAGCAACACGGCGTAGAGCAAGCCGTGGCCCGTGCCGAAGGCGTGCGCCAGGCCGAGTCCTACCGGCACCGAGAGTATTCCGATCCCCACCGCCCGCAGCAAGCCCGTGCGTGCACCCGAGCGCAAACCCGGATCGCGCAGCGGCACGTGCGTCCCGGCGACGAACATGACCAGGCCGAAGCCGATCTCGGCGAGGAAGGAGAACGTGGGGTCGCCTGTGTGCAGAATGCCCAGACCGGTCACCCCCAGCGCCAGCCCGACGAGAAGCTCCCCGATGACGACCGGCGCATGGACCCCGCGCGACAGGCGCAGCAGCGGCCCGAGAATCGCGACGAGGCAGATGAGGGCGAGCTGGGCGAAGTTCACGGGCCGCTCACCTAGGTCGCGGCGGACGCGAGGTGCGTGTCGAGGCTGGATCGATCGCGCGAAGTCGTCCGCGAAGTCGCACCATCTTGACTGTGCGGGAGATCTCGTCCGCGACCAGCCAGCGATGGGGCACCGCCAGGTCGTCGCGCGCGTCCGACACCTCCCGACAACGTTCAGGCATGGAACTCTTCTCGCCGGCCACGGCGTACCTGCTTCCTGCCACCTCATTCGTGACTAAACCGGGGTCCGCTGCTGGCGACCCAGAGTACGGCGGCGGACCCCGGCTACCCCTGCATCGAGCTCACCTCGAGCTGGGCCGGCAGATTATCGAACCGCTCGTCGCCAACGAAGTCAAAGACTGCAACCCCGAGTTGCTCGCCGCGCAGCGGACTATCCTGGCGAAAGTAGCCAGCGCCCCTGCACCACCGGTCATCGCACCAGTCACCACATCGTAGGGAGCATCATGTCCGACGAGATCTACCCCCAGGCCACGCCCCAGATGTCGCACGAGCGGCGAGCGCTCGCGCCCGAGACGCATGCGGCCTTCGACGCATTCAGCAAGGCCGCCTTCGCCGATGGCGCGGTGGACGCCACGACCAAGCAGCTCATCGCCGTCGCGGTCGCCCACGTGACCCAGTGCCCCTACTGCATCCGCGGCCACACGAAGCTGGCGCGGCGAGCCGGTGCCAGCAAGGAACAGGTCATGGAGGCGATCTGGGTGGCGGCCGAGATGCGCGCCGGAGGTGCGTTCGCGCACGCGGCCCTTGCCCTCGACGCCTACGACGACTGATCGCTGCATGTCCGCGTCCAGGTGCTCGTCCTGACCGGTCGCGTGCGCCAGATCCCACGTGTGCATAAACACATCGGCGGTGTAGAACCGGTCGATTGCGGTGGGCAGAGGGACATCGCCGATGTGTGGATTCGACAGCGTGCGCGCCGAACTCGCGGGGTCCTCGAGGATAGTTTGGATCGCGTCGGTCTGATCGGCCCACGCCCCCACCGGATCGTCGTGGACCGACGGGCCCGCGGGTAGCTCGATCTGCGCGCCCGAGGCGAGGAAGGCCGGGAACCACTCGAGGAGGTGGCGGACGACGTCGCGCGCCAC
>JAUNUZ010000193.1 GCA_030537915.1 Micrococcales bacterium | reverse complement strand
GACCGGTGCGTCGGCCGTGTCGGCGGAGGTGCCGACGCTGGAGTCGCGACCAGATGTGGGAGCCACGTAGGGGTCGGTCAGCGGGCGCGCCCACGGGTCGTCCCGTGGCTTGTTCTCGCGCTGACGCAGCCAGGCGATCACCGCTCCGGCAGCGGCGAGGGTGAGCAGGCCGGACAGCAGGCTGCCGATGAACCCCTTCTTGCGCTTCTCCTTCTTCTTCGCCTCACCGGTCACGACGTCCGTGGCCTTGGAGGCGCTCTCGGAGGCGGTCGCGGCACCGGCCGCGAGGGCACCGCTGATGGCGTCGACGATCTTGGGGATCGTGTCGTCGACTTTGTCCTTGGCGGCCTCACTCGTGGCGGTGACCGTCCCGGCGGCGGCAGCCAAGGCCGGAACAGCGGCATCCTTCGCCTCGTGGGCGACGTCATCGCTCCACGCCTTCGCGTCCTTGACGTAGCGCTCGGACTTGGCGGCGGCGCCTGCGACCGTGGGGGCCACGAGCTTCCTGAGCCCGTGCATCGTCGGCACCGTGACTCGCTTGGTGCTCACCGTGGGAACGGTGACCTTCTTCGTGTTGCGTTCGAACACGGGTGGTACCTCCTCGCAACGGGGTCTTCTGGCAGTCCTCGTGCCCCATCCTGCCCTGTGTCACGCCCGGCTGCCCAATGGGTGAGAACACGGCTTGCCGCCCCGGGCTCAGGAGTCGCCGCTCTCGGAGTGCTGTCAGTCGGTCGTGAAAGGATGCGGGCATGAATGCGACGCTGCACACCAATCACGGGGACATCGAGATCGTCCTGTTCCCCGACCACGCCCCCAAGACCGTCGACAGTTTCGTCGGTCTCGCGAAGGGCACCAAGGAATACCGTGACGACGCCGGCCGGACAAACCCCCAGCCCTTCTACGACGGCCTGACCTTCCACCGGATCATCCCCAACTTCATGATTCAGGGCGGCTGCCCGCTTGGCGAGGGCGTGGGCGGGCCTGGCTTCTCGTTCGACGACGAGATCAGCCCCGACAAGGACTTCACCAAGCCTTACATCCTCGCGATGGCCAACGCAGGCAAGCGGATGGGCAAGGGCACGAACGGGTCCCAGTTCTTCGTCACGACGGCGGCCACGACCTGGCTGCAGGGCAAGCACACGATCTTCGGAGAGGTCGCCGACCAGGCGAGCCGCGACGTTGTCGATGCGATCGGCGCCGTCGCGACCGGCCCGGGCGACAAGCCAACCGAGCCCGTTGTCATCGAGCGTGTGACGATCAGCGAGTAGGACTGGCGGACTGCTCGAGGAGGGGGAGCGCATCCTATGGCCGAGCCGCTGCCGCAGGTGCGGCCGACGTGCCCGCGACATCCGGATCGGGAGAGCCGGTTGCTGTGCCAGCGCTGCGGTCGCCCGACGTGCCCGGAGTGTCAACGCCCGGCACCGGTCGGCTTCCACTGTGTGGATTGCCTACGCCAGTCGGCCGCTACGGGGCCGCGGGGTGCTCGCACTGTCGTCGGGGGCGTGGCCGGCCACGATCGGCCCACCGCAACCTACGTGCTCGTCGCGATGTGCGTCGGCGTCTTCGGTCTGCAATTCCTGAGCCCGCAGCTCACCGGGGATGGGGCCTTCGTTCCCGTCCTCGGTGCGCGGGAGCCGTGGCGCTTCCTGACGGCAGCGTTCCTGCATTCCCCGAACATGATCACGCACATCCTCTTCAACATGCTCTGTCTGTGGCAGGTGGGGCAGTGGCTCGAGCCGCTGCTGGGGTGGGCCCGGTTCGTGTCGCTATACCTGATCAGTGCGCTCGGCGGATCGGTCGGCTACCTGCTGCTGGCTGTTCCGCCGCAGTCGATGGCCCAGATTGGCGGCTCCTGGGTCACGGGTACGGTCGGGGCGTCCGGGGCTGTCTTCGGGCTTTTCGGCGCGATGCTCGTCTTTCTGCGCAAACTGGGCTCGTCGGTGCGCGGTCTGTTCGTGTTGCTCGCGATCAACGCGGCGCTCCCGATCTTCTATCCGCAGATCGCGTGGCAGGCCCACCTCGGGGGCTTCGTCACCGGGATGGCCCTGGCGGGAGCTCTGTACGCGACGCGCGGTCGAGATCGGGCCCGGCTGCAGTGGCCGGCCGTTGCCGGCGTGCTGGTGATTCTCTTGCTGCTCACGGTGGTGAAGTATGCGACCGCCGACACCGGCTTCGTGGACTCCGTCGTCCGCTATACGTGACCGTCGACAACCGCACTTCGTGACCCCACCCGCTGGGGAGCCTGATCGTCCAAACTTCTCGAGCGGGTGCCTGGGGGTGTGGATGGTGGCGATCGCAGGTGCTGGTGAGGGCGTCGATGCTGAGGCGATTCATCTTGTCCACTACGACTTCCACACCTGTGATTACATAACTGTCATTCATCCCCAGCTGTGGATAACCCTGTGGGCAACCCGGCACAGATCCGATGCCGGATCGCAGATCAGCGCCAGCGCGTCGTCATGAGGAAGCCGGTGATCATGAAGACGAAGCCGATCGCCAGGTTCCAGTTGTGCCACGCCCCGACGGGGAACTGCCCGGCAGTCAGGTAGAACGTGACGACCCAGAGCAGGCCGATGATCATGAGGGCCACCATGACGGGGACGAACCACGTCGGGTTCGGTGGCAGGGCCTTGGATCCCGAGGCGTCGCTCCCTCTCGAGATCTGGCCGTCGGCGGCGGAGCGATCGGCGCGTCGGCGACGCACCTTCGAGGTGTCCTTGCGGTCCGGGCGTGCCACGGGGGGCGCCCCTTTCGTCCGTGCGGGCAGAATCGTCTGTGCCAGCTTACGTGCGCATACTGGACCCGGGTTCGATCGCCACGCGTCGCCTGGCGGGGTGTGGGAGGGGCCAGGCGGGGCTGGCGGAGCATCGGAGCACGGGCGGAGGTAAAGAGATGGCGGGACAACGGGGCTGGGCGCTCGGCGTGCCGCTGGTGGCGGCCGCCGCCGGGCTGCTGTTCGCCATGAGCGCCGGGGCGTCCCGGGGGTCTGACCTGCGCGCCTCTTCCGGCCTCGCACTCCCCGACGTCATCCGCACGCAGACGCGCGTCGTCGAGCGCAAGGCGGTGCAAGTCCGGGCGCTGACCTCGGACGTCGCTCGCCTGACGGATACGCGCGCCGCGGCTGACCCCGCCCTCGCGACGCTTGCCGCCCAGGTCGACACCCTCGGCGCCGCGGTGGGCACCGAGGCGGTCACCGGGCCCGCGCTCACCGTCGAGCTGAACGACGCCCGTACCGGCGGTCGGATCCCGGACGGCTACACGGTCGACGACGTCATCGTCCATCAACAGGATGTGCAAGCTGTCGTCAACGCGATGTGGGCCGCCGGTGCCGAAGCGATGACGATCCAGGATCAGCGCGTCATCGCTTCGAGTGCGGTGCGCTGCGTCGGGAACACGCTCATCCTGCAGGGTCGCGTCTACTCCCCGCCGTACGTCATCACGGCGATCGGTGACGTGCCGACCCTGCGCGCCGGGGTCGAGTCCGACCGGGGAGTTGCCATCTACCGGGAGTATGTCGATCGCGTCGGGCTTGGCTACCGCGTCACCCAGTCAGCTGGGGTGACGATGCCTGCCTTCGCCGGTGGGCTCGATCTGCGCTACGCCAAGATCACCGAGTAGGGCGATGACCGGCGGGCCCGGTGCCAGCCGCGGGCGACCCGACGACCCGGTCACGGCGAACCCTGGGGCGTAGGCTCGCGGGGAGGTCGTCGCCTCCTGGCGATGACGCCGAGATCGGCCGCCTCGCACCCCCGATTCGACTACACCGGAGACTTCTGTGACGTCCATCCTCGTCGTCGACAACTACGACAGCTTCGTCTACACGATCGTCGGCTACCTCCAACAGCTCGGGGCAGAGTGCTCCGTGGTCCGCAACGACGAGGTCGACGTTGCCAGGGTCGGCCACCACGACGGGGTCCTGGTGTCCCCGGGGCCGGGCACCCCCGAGAGGGCGGGCGCGTCGATGCAGGTCATCCGCCGCTGCGGGGAGCTCGGGGTCCCGATGCTCGGTGTTTGCCTGGGCCACCAGGCCCTCGGCGTCGTCTGCGGCAGCGTCGTCGGGCGGGCGGCGGAGCTGCTCCACGGCAAGACGTCGCAGGTCGTGCACGATGGCACCGGGGTCCTCGCCGGCCTGCCGAGCCCCTTCACCGCGACGCGCTATCACTCTCTGACCATCGACGAGACGACGCTGACCGACGAGCTCGTCGTCACCGCCCGGACGGACTCTGGGGTGATCATGGCCGTGCAGCACGCGACTCTGCCACTGCACGGCGTGCAGTTCCACCCCGAGAGCGTCCTCACCCAGGGCGGCCACCGGCTGCTCGCGAACTGGCTTGAGCTGTGCGGCGGTACAGACGCCGTCCGACGCTCCGAAGGCCTGGGCCCACTGGTTGGTGCGAGCGGCTGAGGTCAACGCCGAGTCCGGTGGAGTCGGGCAGAGAACAAGCACAGGGACGACCGCTCGGCTTGGCGGACGATTACCTACTGCGTGGGTTCGGGCGGCGGCTCCGTCGTTGACGTCGGACTCGGGGTGGGCGTCGGCTCGTCCGTAGGCGACGGTCCGGTGGTGGTCGATGTGCTCGGCGGGGACGGCACAATCGTGACGGACTTGGTGACCGTGCGGATCTGCGGGTGAGACCGCACGACCGTGAGCACCACCTCGGTACCGATCGGGACCTTTTCCTTGGCCTTGTAGGACTGTTCGATGACGGTGCCGATCCTGCTGTTGTCCTGGACCGGGTTGATACTGCGGCGCAGCCCGACCTTGCTCAGCGCGGTCTCGGCCTTGGTCTGCGACATACCGGTGACGTTGGGGACGACGGTGAGACCGGTGCTGATGTTGAGGGTGACTGCGGTGTCAGGCGGCACCTTGGCGTCGGCCTTGGGTGCGGTCGACACGACGCTGCCCTCGGGCACCTCATAACTGTCGACGCGGTTGATCGCGCCCATCTTGAGGTTGACCGCCTGCAGCCGGCTTGCCGCCGTGTCCTGTTGATAGTTGCGCAGGTTCGGCACGACGACCTGGCCCGGTCCGGTGGAGACCATGAGCTGAACGGTGCTATTGGGTGGGCGGGTTCCGTCGCGCGGATCCTGATCGACCACGGTCCCCGCGGTTGCGGCATTGGCGACCGGCTGCGATGCGGCGACCAACCCGGCGGCCTGTAACTCCTGTTTGGCCACGGGCTCGGCCTTGCCGATGACCCTGGGGACGGCGACGGGTGCCGGGTTGCGTGCCAGCGCGTCCCGCCCCAGATAGAGGCCCAAGCCGACGGCGAGAATCGCGAGCAGTGCGGCGATCCAGGGCAGCGCCTTGCGGCGGCCGGCATGCGGGGGTGGGGTGAG
>JAUNUZ010000192.1 GCA_030537915.1 Micrococcales bacterium | reverse complement strand
TATCCGGGCCCCACGGCGGCATCCACACCCAGTTGATCCTGTGTGAGGTGACGACGGGGTCGAGTGCCTGGGCGGTCTGGTCCTCGATGACGTCGGTCAGCGGACACGCCGCCGAGGTGAGCGTCATATCGATGATCGCGTGGCCGTCCGCGTCTACGGTGATTCCATAGACGAGGCCAAGGTCGACGATGTTGATGCCGAGCTCGGGGTCGACGACGTCGCGCATCGCCTCTTCGATGTCCGCGACGTTCGGCGGCGTCGGCCCCTGCGCGGGGACGGCCGGCGCGGTCCGCTCAGTGACGGCGTTGGACTCAGAGACTGTCTGCTGTTCGGTCATGTCATTGCCTCCTGCGAAGCGGTGGTCGAGATGTCGACGCCGGCACGCGCCAGCGCATCCTTGAAGGCGCTCCAGCCGAGCAGGGCGCATTTGACGCGCGCCGGATACTTGGCCACGCCGGACAGGGCCACGCCGTCGCCGATGACGTCCTCATCGCCGGGATCGGTGCCCTTGCTCGTGAGCATGGAGCGCATCGCCTCGTAGGTCCCCAGCGCCTCACCCACGGTGTGGCCGATGGTCTCCTGCGCGAGGATCGAGGTTGCTGCGACTGAGATCGCGCAGCCCAACGCATCGTACGAGACGTCGGTTACGACGGCATCCATGCCTTTACCCGAGCTGGGGTCGAGGCGCACTCTTAGGGTGACCTCGTCGCCGCACGTCGGGTTGATTCCGAAGGCTTCCGCGTCGAACGGCTCACGCAACCCCTCGTGCAGTGGTCGCTTGCTGTGGTCGAGGATGAGCTCCTGGTAGAGATCCATCTACACCGCCACCCCCATGATCTGCGGCACTCGCTCGAGGGCTTCGACCAGCGCGTCGATCTCCGCACGCGTCGTGTAGACAGAGAAACTTGCTCGCGCGCTGGCCGGGATGCGCAGCTCGCGGTGCAGCGGCCACGCGCAGTGGTGGCCCGTCCGGATCGCGACGCCCCCGTCGTCGAGGATCTGGCCGATGTCGTGGGGGTGGACGCCCTCCACCGTGAACGCGACAGCGCCGCAGTGGACGGCCGGGTCCCGCGGTCCCAGAATGCGGACCCACGGTCGCTCACCGAGACGGTCCAAGGCGTAGGCGACCAGCTCGCGGTCGTGCGCAGCGACCCGATCCATGCCGAGGTCGGTCAGGTAGTCGCAAGCCGCCGCCAACCCGACGGCCTGGGCCGCCATCGGCACGCCGGCCTCGAATCGCTGCGGCGGCGCCGCATATGTCGAGCTTTCGATCCGGACGAGCTCGATCATCGAGCCGCCGGTGACATACGGCGGCAGGGCCGCCAGCAACTCATACCGGCCCCACAGCGCACCGATCCCGAGTGGTCCGAGAAGCTTGTGGCCGGTGAAGGCGAGGAAGTCGACCCCCAGCGCGCCGACGTCGACATCGAAGTGCGGGACCGATTGGCAGGCATCGAGCACGCTCAAGGCACCGACCGCACGCGTCTTCGCCGCGATCGCGGCGACGTCGTTGACGGTCCCGAGGACGTTGCTCACGTGGGTGAAGGCGACGACCTTCGTCCGCTGCGACAGCACGCCGTCGTAGGCGCCGACATCGAGGCGCCCCTCGTCCGTGAGGCCTACCCAACGCAAGACCGCGCCCGTGCGCCGTGCCAGCTCCTGCCACGGCACGAGGTTGGCGTGGTGCTCCATGATCGTCACGACGATCTCGTCGCCCGGACGGATCAGCAGGCGCGCCGCCAACTCGGGGTCCACCCCGTCGAGTGCACCGGGTGCGCAGGCATTCGACAGCGCGTAAGCGACGAGGTTGATCGCCTCCGTGCCGTTACGGGTGAAGACGAGCTCCCGCGCGGGCGCCCCGATGAAAGCCGCGACCCTGCGCCGCGCCGTCTCGAAAGCGTCGGTTGCCTCCTCGGCGAGCTGATGCGCGCCGCGGTGAACCGCCGCATTGTGTCGCTCGTAGAAGTCGCGCTCGGCGTCGAGGACGACCCGCGGCTTCTGCGAGGTCGCCCCCGAATCGAGATACACCAACGGCCGGCCGTCGCGGACCGTGCGGGACAGGATCGGGAAGTCCGCGCGCAGGGCCGCGAGCTCGGCGTCGGTGAAGGCGGAGCGATCCGGCACTGGTACCTCCTGCGCGTGGTCGGTGGGTCGAGCGGTCAGGACTGTGCGACCGCGGCGTCCTGCACGAAGAAGCGGTCGTAGCCCTCGGCCTCAAGCTGGTCGGCGAGCTCCGGGCCACCCTCGGCAGCGATGCGACCGTTCACGAAGACGTGTACGAAGTCGGGCTTGATGTAGCGCAGGATCCGCGTGTAGTGCGTGATGAGCAGGACGCCGAGGTCGTTCTCGACCTTCGCCCGGTTGACGCCGTCGGCGACGACGCGCAGCGCGTCGATGTCCAGACCGGAGTCGGTCTCGTCAAGGACTGCCATCTTCGGCCTGAGCAGCTCCATCTGGAGGATCTCGTGGCGCTTTTTCTCGCCGCCGGAGAAGCCCGCGTTGACGTCTCGCTCGGCGAAGGAGCCGTCCATCTTCAGCGCGGCCATCGCGGCCTTGACATCTTTTGTCCACGTGCGCAGCTTGGGGGCCTCGCCGTCGATGGCGGTCTTGGCGGTGCGTAGGAAGTTGCTCACCGAGACGCCGGCGACCTCAACTGGATACTGCATCGCGAGGAAGAGTCCAGCCTGGGCCCTTTGGTCGACTCTCATCGCGAGGACATCTTGGCCGTCGAGCGTCACCGAGCCCGAGGTGATCGTGTATTTCGGGTGGCCTGCGATGCTGTAGGCGAGCGTCGACTTGCCGGAGCCGTTGGGCCCCATGAGCGCGTGCGTCTCACCGGAGCGGACCGTGAGGTCGACACCCTTGAGAATCTCCTTGGGACCGTTCTCGGTCTCGACGCTGACGTGCAGGTCCTTGATTTCGAGTGTGACAGGCATTGTTCCTCAGTTCTTGTCGTTCGCAAGCGTGCGCTGGTGGCGGTTATCGGGCTTGTCGTGGGCCGATGCGTTGACGTCCACCCACACCTCCTCACCCCTGAGCTGGACCTCGTAGACCTCCAGCGGGGCCGTGGCCGGCGGGCAGAGCGGCCGGCCGCTGATCAGGTCGAAGCGCGAGCCGTGCAGCCAGCACTCAAGCGTGTTTCCGTCTACCTCCCCCTCGGAGAGGCTGACAGCCCCGTGGGTGCACGTGTCCTGCACCGCGTGGACTTTGCCGTCCTGGGTATGCACCATGGCGACCCGCTTATCGCCCACCTGCGCCAGGGCAGCGCCGACGGTCGGGAGCTCGCCGATCGCGCACACGAGTTCGAAGCCGGCCACCGGGGACGCGTGCATCACAGGACCGCCTCGTCGACGACCTGGGCGACGGCCGCGACGCGCTCCCGCTCCTGGCTCTGCACCGGAACAGCCCCGACCGTCAGGGCCAGCTCTGCATCGATGGAGGCCATGAGTCGCTCGGACACGTCCGGCACGCCGATGCGGCTCACGATGTCGGCGAAGAAACCGCGCACGACGAGGCGGCGCGCCTCGCCCTCCGGGATTCCGCGCGACTGCAGGTAAAAGAGCTGCTCGTCGTCGAACCGCCCGGTCGCCGAAGCGTGACCCGCACCCTGGATCTGACCCGTCTCGATCTCGAGGTTGGGGACAGAGTCAGCGCGGGCGCCCTCGGTGAGGACGAGGTTGCGGTTCAGCTCGTAGGTGTCAGTGCCCTCCGCGGTCGCACGGATGAGCACGTCACCGACCCAGACCGTGTGAGCCGTATCTCCCTGCAAGGCGCCCTTGTACTCGACGTTGGACTTGCAGCGCGGTGGCTCGTGGTCGACGAAGAGGCGGCTCTCGAGTTCCTGGCCCGCGTCGGCAAAATAGACCCCCAAGGCCTCGAAGAATCCGCCCGGCCCGGCGTACTGCGCGTTGATGCACATCCGCACGATGGCGCCGCCGAGCGTGACGGCAATATGCCGGACAGTCGCGTCGCGGCCGACGACCACGTCCTGCTGGTGCAGGTGGATCGCGTCGTCGTCCCACTCTTGCAGGCTCACGATCGTCAGCTCGGATCCGTCGCCGGTGACGACGGACAGCAGGCCCGAGTGGCTCGCGCTACCAGCATGCTCGAGGATGACGGTCGCCCGGGCGTGCCTGCCGACAGTGAGGACCGTGTGGCCGAAGACGGCCGGTCCGCGGACACCGCGCAGATCAATCCGGACGGGCTCGCCCAGGTCGACCTCGGCAGGGATGTCGAGGTGCATCGCCGCACCCGCCCGGCTGTGGGCCAGGGCGGCTGCGCGGTCGGCCGGCGGCATCGGGGAGAGCTCGCGGGCACGCTGGGCGTCGATGGCCACGCATGTCACCCCGTCGGGCAAGGACGTCGTCCATGTGAGGTGTCCGCTGTCGCTACCGTCGGCCAGCACCTCGGAGAGACGGTCTACGGGGCTGAAGCGCCACTCCTCTTCACGGCCCGTGGGGACCTCGAAGTCGGCTGCTTCCCAGGAGCGCAGACGCTCGGCGCGGGACTGCTCGGGGACGGGAACCGCCGCCGAGCCGTTGGCGCCCGCAGCGGGCCTGGCGTGATCGCCGTGTGTGACTGCCTGCTGCAACTGACCCGTCGAAGGCGCGAACGTGGGCGCATCGGGCGTGTCGGATCTTGCGGTGGATTCCTTGCTGACCAGGGGCATCAGCCCACTGCTCCTTCCATCTGCAGTTCGATGAGGCGGTTGAGCTCGAGGGCGTATTCCATCGGCAGCTCGCGAGCGATCGGCTCGACGAAGCCGCGGACGATCATCGCCATCGCCTCGTCCTCGGCCATGCCGCGGGACATGAGGTAGAACAGCTGGTCGTCGCTCACCTTGGAGACCGTGGCCTCGTGGCCCATCTGCACGTCGTCCTCGCGGACGTCGACATAGGGGTAGGTGTCGGAGCGGCTGATGTTGTCGACGAGCAGCGCGTCACAGCGCACCGTCGACTTGCTGTCGTAGGCGCCCTCCATCACCTGCACCAGGCCGCGGTAGGACGTGCGTCCACCACCGCGCGCGACGGACTTGGAGATGATCGAGCTGCTCGTATGCGGCGCCGCGTGCACCATCTTGGCTCCGGCATCCTGATGCTGGCCCTCGCCCGCGAAGGCGATCGAGAGCGTCTCGCCCTTGGAGTGCTCGCCGAGGAGGAAGACCGCGGGGTACTTCATGGTCACCTTGGAACCGATGTTTCCGTCAACCCACTCCATCGTCGCGCCCGCATCGCACGTCGCGCGCTTGGTGACGAGGTTGTAGACGTTGTTCGACCAGTTCTGGATCGTCGTGTAGCGGACGCGGGCGTCCTTCTTGATGATGATCTCGACGACGGCCGAGTGCAG
>JAUNUZ010000191.1 GCA_030537915.1 Micrococcales bacterium | reverse complement strand
CACGCGGGCGCGCCGGGAGCGACACCCCCGGCGACACGGGCGGCCGCAGCCACGCCACCCACGACGACGACGGTGACTCCGGCGACAGCCGCGACACCGATTCAGCAGACGAGGGCGACGGATCGGACTCCTTGAGTGGTCGGCGCCGCACGCGCCGCCGCCGTAGGAGCGGGTCGGCGGACTCAACGACCGATGACTCGCCGGGCATCGTCACCAAGGTCCGCGAACCGCGCCAGCCGCAGCAGCGTGACGTTGCGACCGGCATCCGCGGATCGACGCGTCTGGAGGCCAAACGGCAGCGCCGTCGCGAGGGCCGCGAGGCCGGTCGACGCCGCACGATCATCACCGAGGCCGAGTTCCTCGCCCGCCGCGAGAGCGTCGAGCGAGTCATGGTCGTTCGCCAGCAGGGTCCGCTGACGCAGATCGGAGTCCTGGAGGACGGCGTCCTTGTCGAGCACTACATCTCCGGGCCGGGATCGACATCCCACACGGCCGGCTCCTCGATGGCGGGCAATGTCTATCTCGGTCGGGTGCAGAATGTCCTACCGAGCATGGAGGCGGCGTTCGTCGACATCGGCAAGGGCCGCAACGCGGTCCTCTACGCGGGCGAGGTCAACTGGGACGCCGCCGGACTCGAGCAGCACAAGGCCCGCCGCATCGAGAACGCGCTGTCTTCGGGTCAGGGCGTCCTCGCCCAGGTGACCAAGGACCCGATCGGGCACAAGGGTGCCCGGCTGACGTCGCAGATATCGCTGCCGGGCCGCTACCTCGTCTACGTTCCCGACGGCTCGATGACCGGCATCTCGCGCAAGCTGGCCGACACCGAGCGCGCGCGACTGAAGCAGATCCTCAAGGAGATCGTCCCCGAAAACGCTGGCGTCATCGTGCGCACCGCGGCCGAGGGCGCCTCCGAGGCCGAGCTGCGCGCCGATGTGGAGCGGCTCACCAACGAGTGGGAGCGGATCCAGGCGAAGGCGAAGTCGGGCAACGCGCCGGTGCTCCTGCACGGCGAGCCGGACCTGACGGTCCGCGTCGTTCGCGACGTCTTCAACGAGGATTTCACCAAGCTCGTAGTCGCCGGAGAGGACGCTTGGTCGACGATCAGCGACTACGTCCAGCACGTGGCGGACGACCTGTCCGATCGTCTGACGAAGTGGACCGGTGACCGCGACGTCTTCGCGCACTACCGGATCGACGAGCAGCTGAGCAAGGCGATGGACCGCAAGGTGTGGCTGCCCTCGGGCGGTTCGCTCGTCATCGACCGCACCGAGGCGATGACGGTGATCGATGTCAACACGGGCAAGTTCACGGGCTCGGGAGGCAACCTCGAGGAGACGGTGACGAAGAACAACATCGAGGCGGCCGAGGAGATCGTCCGACAGTTGCGGCTGCGAGACATCGGCGGCATCATCGTCATCGACTTCATCGATATGGTGCTCGAGGCGAACCGCGACCTCGTCGTGCGTCGCCTCCTGGAGTGCCTTGGCCGCGACCGCACCAAGCACCAGGTTGCCGAGGTCACTTCACTCGGCCTGGTGCAGATGACCCGCAAGCGGGTCGGCGCGGGGCTCATCGAGGTGTTCTCCGAACCGTGCGAGTACTGTGCCGGCCGCGGCCTTGTCGTGCATAACGAGCCGGTGGACCGGTCGACGGGCTCGGACCACGACTCCGGCGGATCCAGCGGTGGCGAGCGGGCTGACTCTCGCGACGGCCAAGGCCGTGGGCGCGGTCGTCGCGGTCGCTCCAGCGGTAGCGGTAGCGGTACAGACTCCGGCAGTTCGCCGGCCCCCGCCAGCCCATCCGGGCCCACGCCGGCTCAGATCGCGGCAGCCGCCTACGCGGCGGCCGTCCAGGCCAGCAATCACGGTGACGGCGCGTCTCAGAGTTCGGCCGCCCGCTCCTCGGATGTGGCCTCGGATGTCGCGGCAGCAGTGCAGAGCGCCCGCCGCGAACCGCAGGAGTCGACCGAACGGGTGTCCTCGCAGGCCGCCGCTGCGGTCGTCCAGGCCGTGACGCGCGTGCTTGACCCGAGCGGATCGTCCTTCGTGGAGTCGGCTGCATCGGCCGCCGCCGATGGGGACGGCCAGCCCGCGCAGGCCGAGACCGCTTCTCCAGCGCGTCGCCGCGGCACGCGTCGGGCGGTCCGGACGGCGGCGGCCGCACCGGTCGGCGCCTCGATGACACCGGGTGTCTTCGTCGCGGCTGAGGTCGGAGGCAACGCCGAGGTGGCCCTTGCGCTTGCGACGACGGACTCCCGCGACACTGAGAGAAACGATTCGCCGTCATCGGAACCCGACGCGGACTTCACCGGGTCGGGCGAGTCTGGTTCGCCGCAGGAGTCGGACTCGGCAGGTCCCTGGGCAGTCCAGCCGCCGGCGCCGAAGCGGCGCAAACGGGCTCGCGTTGTGGCACCCGCGGGGCCGCCGTCCGGTGGTGATGCGCAGTCATCCGATGACAGCGCGACCGATGACCCACCCGGCCCAACCTCGCAGGCCGGTAGTGGGACTCCCGGTGAGTTTGGTTCCTCCTAGATAAGTCCAGTAACGTAATGCGTCGGTGCGCCCACCGTGACCCGTGTTGACGGGCCGGTACGAAGTGGTGCTTCGTCCAACGAGTGAGCAGGAGTGGGTTAGACGTGTATGCGATCGTCCGCGCAGGCGGCCGTCAGGAAAAGGTGGCCGTCGGTGACGTCCTCATCGTCGACAAGGTCGACGGTTCCCCCGGTGACAGCCTTGAGTTGACCCCGCTGCTCCTCGTCGACGGGTCCACCGTGACCACCGACGCGGCAAAGCTTGCCAAGGTCAGTGTCCGAGCCGAGGTCGTCAAGCCGACCAAGGGTCCCAAGATCACCATCATGAAGTTCAAGAACAAGACGGGCTACCGCAAGCGCCAGGGGCACCGTCAGCACTCGACCCAGATCAGGGTCACCGCGATCGACGCCTGAGCGTCGCGCAGGTTCCCTCAGCTTCGGAAGGCAGGCTTGCAACATGGCACACAAGAAGGGTGCATCCTCCACCCGTAACGGGCGCGACTCCAATGCCCAATTCCTCGGCGTCAAGCGCTTCGGCGGCCAGGTCGTCGGCGCGGGCGAGATCCTCGTCCGGCAGCGCGGCACCCACTTCCACCCCGGCGACAATGTCGGCCGCGGCGGGGACGACACGCTGTTCGCACTCTCCTCGGGCTCGGTGCAGTTCGGCACCAAGCGCGGACGTAAGACCGTGAACATCGTCGCTGCCCAGTGACTCGGTGACACAACGGGGCGCCGCTGGCCGGCCCCTCGACGGCAGGGGTGGGTCGAGCGACCCGCCCCTTCGTCGTTCCCCGGCTCCGTTGATCCTGCTCCGATCCGCTCCGCGGCCGCCTGTGACTTTTCCGGCCCGCGAACTCTGAACTCTTCCCCCCAAGAGAGGACCCTGCCGATGGCCGTCTTCGTCGACCGCGTCACCCTGCAAGTTCACGCCGGTCACGGCGGTCACGGCTGCGCCTCCGTGCACCGCGAGAAGTTCAAACCGCTCGGTGGGCCGGACGGCGGCAACGGCGGTCACGGCGGCAACGTCGTCCTGCGGGTCGACCCGCAGATCACGACCCTGCTCGACTACCACCACACCCCGCACCGGCGCGCCGAGAACGGTCGCCCGGGCGAGGGCGACGAGCGCAACGGGGCCGCCGGGGCGGACCTCATCCTGCCGGTCCCTGCCGGGACCGTAGCGCGTAGCGCGGATGGCTTGATCGTCGCCGACCTGGTCGGGGAGGGCACCGAGATCGTGCTCGCCCGCGGCGGACGCGGTGGCCTGGGCAACAGGGCGCTCGCCTCGAAGCGACGAAAGGCACCCGGTTTCGCACTCCTGGGGGAGCCCGGTAGCAGCCTGGACGTGGTCCTTGAACTGAAGTCCCTCGCCGACGTCGCCCTCATCGGCTACCCATCGGCGGGCAAGTCGAGTCTCGTCTCGGTGCTGTCGGCCGCCAAGCCGAAGATCGCCGACTATCCCTTCACGACACTCGTGCCCAACCTCGGTGTCGTGACGGCGGGGGAGGGGCGCTTCACCGTTGCGGACGTGCCCGGGCTCATCCCCGGGGCTCACGAGGGTCGCGGGCTGGGGTTGGAGTTCCTCAAGCACGTCGAGCGGTGCTCCGTGCTCGTCCACGTCATCGATTGCGCGACGCTGGAGCCCGGCCGCGACCCGATGAGCGATCTCGACATCATCGAGCACGAGCTGCACCAGTATGTCCCGGACGAGGCCCTCGGCGGTCGCCCGCTGGCGGAGCGGACGCGGATTGTTGTGCTCAACAAGGCGGACGTGCCGGAGGCCCGCGAGCTCGCTGAGTTCGTCAAGCCGGATCTCGAGGCGCGCGGTATCGAGGTCCACATCGTTTCAGCAGTGGCCAAGACCGGTCTGCGCGAGCTGGTCTTCGCCATGGCACGGCACGTCAAGGCGGCCCGCGAGGCGCTGCCGCCGGAGGGCTTCGAGCGTCGACGTGTCATCGTGCGCCCGGTCGCCCTTGATGACTCGGGCTTCGAGGTGCGCCGCGAGGAGACCCCAGACGGCGAGGCCTTCCGGGTCATCGGCGAGCGACCGACACGCTGGGTGCGCCAGACGGACTTCTCCAACGACGAGGCCGTCGGCTATCTCGCGGATCGATTGGCTCGCTCCGGCGTGGAGCAGGAGCTCCTCAAGGCCGGTGCCGTCGCGGGGTCGACGGTGCTGATCGGGGCCAGCGACAACGCGGTGGTCTTCGACTGGGAGCCCACGATGTCAGCGGGTGCCGAGCTGCTCGGCCCGGCGACCGGTCCTCGCGGCACAGACGTGCGGCTGGACGATCGGCACCGCCCCAGCCGCCAGGAAAAGCGCGTCGACTACGACACCCGTCGTACCGCCAAGCAGGCCGCCCGCGAGGAGCTGGCCGCCGAGCGCAAGGCCGGTCTGTGGACGAGCGCCGACCAGGACTGACCGCCACCCTGCCGGGTCGAGGTTCGGGTCTGCACGAGCTCGGCCAGAGTGGATGCTATGTGGCGCCGTGAACCGGTTTCTGTCGCATCATGGCGATGGCTGTCGCCAGTAGCCAGAGGACGAACGCGGCGGGAGCGATTGCTGCAGGTCCATCTCCGGCGGCGCTGTAGAACCTCGTGAAGTCGGTGCCGAAGTACATCGTCGGCACGAAGGCGAGGTTGACGAGAGCGGTGGCGAGAGCGAGCCAGCCCGTCCACCGCGGAAGTGCGCCCGTGTGGAGAATCAGGAATCCGGCTAGCGACGTCAGCAGAGCGACTAAAAAACCTCCCACTGACCCGAACGTCAGGATCGTGCTCTCAGTCAGCGCCCGCACCACCGCGGGGTCTGCCTCACCGTCGATCGTGTGGAGGGCGACGGTCGCGGCGA
>JAUNUZ010000190.1 GCA_030537915.1 Micrococcales bacterium | reverse complement strand
ATCGGTTTGCCGCACAGGCCCCGCGGCTGAGCAAGCAGCAGAAGGCGCGCAACGCCACCTATCTCGCCACCAAGATGCGCCTGCCGAACATCTCCCTGGTCCAGCGCGCGGTAGCCATCGGCAAGACCCAACTCGGCACGCAGTACGTCTACGGCGGCACGACCCCGGCCGGCTTCGACTGCTCGGGCTTCACCGGCTTCGCCTTCGCCAAGGCCGGCAAACGGCTGCCTCGAACCGCAGCCCAGCAGCAGCGGGCCGTCCGACGGGTCACCAGTCCGCGGACCGGTGACCTGGTCTTCTTCGGGGCTCGGGCCTATCACGTCGGCATCTACGTCGGAAACGGCAAGATGCTGCACTCCCCGCGCACCGGCAAACCCGTGCAGATCACCAAGGTCTACGCCAAGCCCACGTACGGGCGCGTCTGATCCGAGGGCGACCGCCGGCGCCAGCGTGATAGGACCGGGCGTATGACGTCTTCGGGGTTGACCGCGCACGTGCAGGTCACGCTCGCCTCCCCCGTCTGGCTCCCGCGGGCCCTGCCTCTTCTCGCCGATGTCGAACAGGCGCGATGGGCCCGGCTGCGCCGCCCGATCGATCGGGACGCCGACCTCCCCCGGCACCTGCTCGCACGGTTGGTCCTTGGCCGGCGGCTCGGGATGCACCCGGCAGCTCTTCACTTCACCCGGGACTGCCCCACGTGCGCTCAACCCCACGGCAAGCCCCGACTCGCCGCGGCCCGCCTCTGCTTCAATCTGTCGGGCACCGCGTCCCGGCCTTCCCCGGGGGCCACTGAGCAGGGACTCGTAGCCGTCGCGGTCGTCACCGACGTCAGCCGCGAGCGCCAGGACCACGCGAGCAGCGAGCGTCAGGATCGACGCGTGGGACGGAATGAGTTCGCGGTCAACGACGCCCACGACGTCGGAATCGATCTGGAGACGGTCGCATCCACGCGATTCGAGGATTTCGACGAGGTGGCTTTGCACGGGCTCGAGCGCGCCGAGCTCGAGGCGATGCCGCATGGCTCGCGCGCGGCATCCCGCGCGACGTGGTGGGCGCGCAAGGAGGCCCTCGTCAAGGCTCTCGGCGACGGGCTGCGCATCGACCCCGCGACGATCGCGACCACCGCGCCGGCAGCTGCATCGGACGGGAGCAGACTCTCGCCACGGCTGCTCGAGCCATATCGCTGGCCGCACCTCGCCCTCGCCGACCTGCACGTCGCCGGGCTGCAGGACGCACACGTCCGGGTGGGGGCCCTGGAGCCTGCCGAGCGCGTCGTCGGAGCGGTCTGCGTGCTCGGCGTCGACCGCGTCCGCGTCACGGTCGAGCCCGGCCTCGACCTAGCGCGCGATCTGGAGCCTTACGTGTGACCGGGACTACGCACGCGATGCCGAAGTCTGCCGAACGATCGAGGTACCGGCCTGGAGCACGGGCAGGCTCGGCAGCTCGCAGGAGAGCAGCCAACGCTCGGCCACGGCACGCGGCTGCCGATCACGGGCGCACTCGTGAAGGTGCTCGAGGAAGTCCCACGTTGTCACGGTGCCGTAGGCGTGTTCGCCGGTCCACCCGCGGACCATGGCGAAGAATGCCTCATCCCCCAGCGCGCATCGGATCGCGTGCACGGTGAGGGCGCCGCGCTTGTAGACGCGATCGTCGAACATCGTCTCGGGCCCCGGGTCGGCGAGCACGAGGTCCTGCGGCTCCCGCTGTAGCCCGAGCCAGGCTGCCCTGGTCGAGGACGCCATCGTGTGCAGCCGGATGTGGTCCCACCACAGCCATTCGGCGTAGCAGGCGAAGCCCTCGTTGAGCCAGATGTGCTGCCACTGCGCGACGCCCACGCTGTTGCCGAACCACTGGTGGGACAGCTCGTGCGCGACGAGTCGCTCGCTGCCGCGTCGCCCGTCCATCTGGTTGGCGCCGAAGATCGATAAACCCTGGGCCTCGAGCGGGATCTCCAGGGGGTCGTCTGTGACGACGACTCGGTAGGAGTTAAAGGGGTAGGGCCCGAACAAGCGCTCGAAGAGCGTCATCATGGCGGGCTGACGCTCCACGTCGTGGTCGGCCCGCCGACGCAGCCGTCGCGGCACGTGGAGGCTCTGCACGACGCCGGCGCCCGGCAGCGTGACCTCGTCGTAGCGGCCGATCTGCACCGTCGCCAGATAGGGCGCCGTAGGGCTGGGCTGCACGTAGTCCCAGGTCGTGCGGCTGCCTGAGCGGCGCCGCGACTCCAAGACCCCCCCGCAGACGACGTCGTAGTCCGACTCGCACGTCACCTCGACGCGGTAGGTCGCCTTGTCGTCGGGGCGGTCGTTGCACGGGAACCAGGAGGGCGCGCCGTTCGGCTGACCGGCGACGATGACGCCGTCGGTCAATTCCTCCCAGCCGACCTCACCCCAGGGTCCGACGAGCGGACGGGGATCCCCGCCGTAGCCGATCTCGACGCGCAGCGCGGTGTCGGCGGCGACCGGACGCTCCAACCGGATGATGAGCTTTTCTGCGCGCACCGCATACCGGCGGACGCGAGCACCGTCGATAATGACTTTGCGCACCGCGAGCCCGGCCAGATCGAAGCACAGCTCGGCGCATTCGCGCCGCGTCCGCAGGTCGATGATCGCCGTGGCGTCAAGACGGTTCGTGCGAACCCGATAGCCCAGACGCAGGTCGTAGTGCTGGGCCGCGAAGTCGTCGGTGCCGTGCCCGGGGACATAGGGGTCGACGGGCCCGCTGAGCGCGTCCCGCGCCGCAGCCACGACGGACTTCGCCCCGGTGACGATCCGACTGAGTGGCTCAGGCACCGGCTGAACCGCCGTCCCAGGCCACGATCGGGTTGCCGACCCACCGGGTGTGCGCAGGCACGATGTCGCCGCGCAGGACGAGTGAGGCCGGGCCCACGGTCGCCCCGGCGCCCAGCCGGGCCGCGGGCAGAATCACGCCGTGCGGGCCCATCGTCGCTCCGGCCTCGAGCGTCACCGTGTCCATGCTCATGATTCGATCATGGAACAAGTGCGTCTGCAGAACGCACCCACGGTTGACACTCGCACCGTCGCCGAGTTCGACGAGATCGGACTCCGGCAGCCAGTAGGTGTCACACCACACTCCTCGCCCGATCCGGGCGCCCATCGCCCGTAGCCAGAACACGAGGGCGGGTGACCCGATCGCCGGCCACGCGAACCACGGCCCGGCGAGCATCTCGACGAAGGCATCAGCCAGCTCGTTGCGCCACACGAAGCTGCTCCACAACGGGTGGTCACCGATCCTGAACTTGCCGACGACCAGCCACTTCGCCAGGACCGTCCCGGCGGCCGCGGCGAGGCCGGCGACGATGAGGATCGGTCCCGCGAGCAGCACGGCGAGCCACGGCGAGCGTCCCCATGCCTCCAACAGAGCCAGCGAGACCACAACGCCCAGACCCACCGAGAACATGACCGGCACGACCCGACAGACCTCGACGAGACCGCGGATCACCTTGAGGTGCATCGGCGGTGCGTAGGTGCGGGAGGAGTCCGCGCTGGTCTGCTCGCGGCGCAGCTTCGTCGGGGGGCTGCCCATCCACGAGGTGCCCGCCTTGGATCCGGGCGGCGCGGCTGAGAGGACGGCGACCAGGCCGTCCTTGGGCACCTTGCGGCCGGGCGCGGTCATCCCCGAGTTGCCGAGGAACGCCCTTTTGCCGACCCGCGCCCGCTCGATCCGCATCCACCCCTGGTGCAGCTCGTAGGAGGCGATGCGGGTGTCGTCGGCAAGGAAGGCGCCGTCCCCCACTCGGGTCATCGCGGGCAGCAGCAGCACGGTCGAGGCTTCCACCTCCTTGCCGATATCGGCACCGAGCAGGCGCAACCAGACCGGTGTGGCCAGGCTGGCATAGAGCGGATACAGCAGGTTACGGGCCATGTCCAGGAGTCGCTCGGTGGCCCAGACCTGCCAGCCGACCCGGCTGCGCACCGCGTGGAAGCCCTGGGTCAGCCCCACCCCGAGCGAGCGGACCGAGCCCAGGACGAGGACCGCCAGGGTGACGAGCCAGGCCAGGGTAGCCACGGGCACGACGAGCAAGGCCGGCCCGAGCGCATCGAGGAGGCTGTCGCGACCCTGCACCACCACCAGAACGAGCGCGAGCCCGGGCAGCGCGGCCACGAGGGGCATGAGCCCGAGCACGACCGCGCCCAGCGCGTAGGCGACGAGCCAGCGGCGGCCCGGCAGGGGGCGCTCCGGCGGCCACTTGCTCTGCCAGGCACCCTTGACAGCGCGCGACGGGGAGCCGGCCCACACCTGCGCGGCAGGCACCGATCCGAGCACGCAGGAACCGGCCTCGACGTGCGCGCCGCGGCCGATCTTCGCGCCCGGCCCGAGCGTGCTGCGGGCGCCGACGGTGGCGTGCGCGGCCACCCGCACGTGCCCCACGTGTAGGACGTCCCCGTCGAGCCAATGTCCGGCGAGGTCGACCTCGGGTTCGATCGCGCAGCCGCCGCCGAGCGTCAGCATGCCCGTCACCGGCGGCAGGCTGTGCAGATCAACACCGCGGCCGATCTTCGCCCCCAGCGCGCGGGCGTAGTAGATGATCCACGGCGCACCGGCCATGCCGACCGCGCCGATCGTCTCCGAGAAGCGCTCGCAGCCCCAGATCCGCAGGTGGACAGAGCCGCCGCGCGGATAGCGCCCCGGCCGGAGGCCGCGCAGCAGGACCCGGCACGCGGTCACCGACAGGCCCATTCGCCCAGGCGGGCTGTGCAACAGCAGCACACCCGGTACGAGGATCCACCACGACGCGATCGGTAGCCAGTTCCACCCCGGCAGAGGCGCCATCAGGGTGGTCGCGGTGAGCAGGGCGACGAGCCAACGCAGCCCGGTCACGGCCCGCAGCAACGACACGATGAGCAGCTGAGCCGCGCCGGCGCCCGTTGACAGTGGGCTCACGTCGCGCGGCACGACGGCTTCGTCGGGCGGCTCGAGGAGGGTGAGCATCGTCGCCTGGGAGGCCAGGCGCGGGTAGGCGTAGAGGTCGGCGACCGTGGCGCGCGGGTAGCGCTCGCGCACGAGGGCCACGAGTTGGGCCGCGGCGAGGCTACCGCCGCCGAGGTCGAAGAAGTCATCCTCGACGCTGCTCACCCGCGCGCCGAGCACCGAGGACCAGCAGTCGGCCAGCCATCGCGCCACCCCCTCCAGCGGCGGGCCGTCCCAGCCCGGGGTCTGCGATGCGCCGTCTTCGGTCAGTGGCCAGGGCAGCGCGAGCCGGTCCACCTTCCCCGACGTACGAGTCGGCAGATCCGCGACGATCGCGAGCCGGGGCACCAGGGCCGCCGGCAGCTGCTCACGCAAGGCCTCCCGGGCCGCGTGCAGGTCGAAGCCGTCGGGGTCGTGGGGCGCTAGATAGCCGATGAGGACGGCGTGACCCGCGCCGGTCGTCTTCACGGCCGCAGCGCCC
>JAUNUZ010000189.1 GCA_030537915.1 Micrococcales bacterium | reverse complement strand
GAGCAGGACTTCACCCTCGACGCGCGCCCCCGGGATGACTTCGTGCATCCGGTTGAGGGTGCGCAGGACCGTCGATTTTCCGCAGCCGGACGGGCCGATGAAGGCCGTCACCGAGCGCGGCTCGATCTTCATCGAAACGCCCTCCACGGCCTTGAAGCTGCCGTAGTAGATATCGAGATCCTTGACGTCGATGCGCTTCGCCATGTCGTTCGTGTCACTTCCTGGGGTGTCTCAGTTCCGGACCTTGCTATACCGCGAGACAACACGGCCGGCGAGGTTGAAGGCAAGGATCATGAGGACGAGGGTGAGCGAGGCTCCCCAGACGCGGTCTATGGCCGGCTGCAAGGCCTCGACCCGGTCCTCGTTGATCATGGTCGGCAGCGTCGCCATGTTTCCGCTGAACATGTTGACCCAGATGCTCTTGGTGTAAGGCCCGAGGATAAGCAGCGGAGCCGTCTCCCCCATGATGCGGGCCAAGCCCAGCAGGATGCCGGTGACGATGCCCGAGAAGGCCGTCGGAAGGACGACCTTGAGGATGGTTCGCCACTTGGGTACGCCAAGCGCGAAGGATGCCTCACGCAGCTCGTTGGGAACAAGCTTGAGCATCTCCTCGGTCGAGCGCACCACGGTCGGGACCATGAGGATGACCAACGACAGCGAGACCGCGAAAGCGGCGGTCCGGAAGCCGAACGTGCCGACCCAGATCGCATAGATGAAGAGGCCGGCGACGATCGACGGGATCCCCGTGAGGATGTCGACCATGAAGCTCACCGCACGCACGAGCCTGCCGCGGCCGTACTCGACGAGGTAGATGGCGGTGAAGACGCCGAGCGGGACAGCGATGATCGCGGTGACCGCAGCCTGGATGAGCGTGCCCTGAATGGCGTGCACGGCGCCGCCGCCCACGCGCCGAGCGGTGACGCCGTACTGACTGTTCGTCCACCAGATCCCGTCCGCAAGCATGTGGCCGCCCTTGAAGAGGACTGACCCCAGGATCCAGATGAGCGGTACGAGCGCGGTACCGAAGGCCGCCCACACGAGGATGCGTGCGATCTGATCCTGCACGCGCCGCCGGCGCTGTTGGCCGTCGCCCGCGCCGGGGGCCGTCGTGCCCAAGGTGCGGGAGGTCGGGGCTGAGGAGGCGCTCATTCTGTGAAGGCCCTGCGGCGCTCGATGGCAATCCGCGCGATCGCGTTGACAATGAACGTCAGGATGAAAAGCACGAGCCCGGCGGCGATATAGGCACCAGTCTTCTGCGGGGTGTCGAACTCTCCGGCGTTGTTGGCGATCTTGCTCGCGAAGGTTTCACCGCCGTTGAGCAGCGACCACGATCGGCCGGCTCCCTCGGGCAGCGCCGAAACGATGATCATGACGGCGACGGTCTCACCGAGGGCACGGCCGAGGCCGAGCATCGAGGCGCTGATGATGCCGGGCTTGCCGAAGGGGAGGACCGCGGTGCGGATCATCTCCCACTTCGTCGCTCCGAGCGCCAGCGCGCCCTCCTTGTGCGTCGTCGGGGTCTGTTCGAAGACCTCGCGGGTGAGCGCCGTCACGATCGGCAGCACCATGATCGCCAACACGACCCCGACGAAGAGGATCGTCGAGGCGCCGGAGATGTTCGTCGGTGAGAAGAGTGGGAACCAGCCCAAGACGTCGCCGAGGCCGTTCTGGATCGGCAGGAAGTATGGCCCGGCGATGTAGGCGCCCCAGATGCCGTAGACGATCGAGGGCACCGCCGCGAGGAGGTCGACCATCGCAGCGGCGGGGCGCGCGAGCCACGTCGGTGCGTACTGCGTGATGAAGAGCGCCACCGCGACCCCCAGCGGAACCGCGATCGACATCGCGACGATCGAGGAGGACACCGTGACCCAGAGGAGTCCGGCGATGCCAAAGCGCGGGCTCTCACCGGAGACCGACCATTGCGTGGAGGTGAGGAAGTTCGCCTCGTTCTTCATCAGCGAGGGCAGCGCCTGGCTGAGCAGGAACACTCCGATGAGCGCGACGAGGACGACGACGATGATGCCCGCGGCACGCGCGGCGCCGGAGAAGACGAGATCGCCGAACCGTCCGGTCGACGCCGCCGTCGCCCCGACGCGGCCCTGTCCACTGCCGGGGGGGTCGGCTGACTGGCCGGTGATGCTCGTCATCGCGGGCAGTGCCGCCTCTCAGCTGCCGATGGGCTCGGGTGCGTGAGATCTCGAGACGTCACGCGGATCATTGCAGCGCGTTGATCGCAGAGTCGACCTTGGCGCGCAGCGCGTCAGGCAGCGGTGCGTAGCCGACCTCCTCGAGGCCGGCCTGCACGTCCCGAGAGGCGAAGTGCTTGAGGAATGACTTGATCTGCGCGCCCCTGGTTGCGTCCTTGTTCTGGGAGCAGACGATCTCGTAGGTGACCAGCAGGATCGGGTAGGCGCCCACCTCCTTGGTCGAATAGTCGAGCTTGAGACGCAGGTCGTTGCCCGCACCGTCCGCTTTGGCGGCCGTGACGGCCTTGCCGACAGACTCGGGCGTCAGCTCGACGGCACCGGCGCCATTGTCGATCCGCGCGATGCCCAGCTGGTTGTCCTTGGCGTAGGACCACTCCGCGTAGGTGATGCCGCCGGCGCTCCCCTTGACCGCCTGGGCCACCCCGTCCGACTTCGGCTTGCCCTCGCCTTTGCCCGTCCAGGCCTTGTCGGGCTGGGCAGTCCACGTCGTGGGCGCGGCGGCCGCGAGGTACTCGGTGAAGTTCTCTGTCGTGCCCGACTCGTCCGAGCGGAAGAACGGCTTGATCGGCGTGGCCGGGAGCGTGACCCCCGGGTTGAGCGCGGCGATGGCCGGGTCGTTCCACGTCACGATCGTGCGGAGGAAGATCTTGGCGGTGACGTCGGGGTCGAGGATGAGCCCGTCGACCCCCTGGACGTTGTAGGCGACGGCGATAGGACCGGTCACCATGGGGAGGTGCAAGGCTGGCGAACCGCAGGCCTTCGCGGCGTCGTCAACCTCGGTCTTGCCGTCCTCCGACTCGATCTTGAGCGTCGAGTCCGAGCCCGCGAAGTCGGCCTGATCGGCAATGAGCGCTTTGATTCCGGCGCCGGAGCCGTTGCCGTTGTAGTCGATCTTCGCTCCCGCACAGGTGTCCTGGTAGGAGGCGATGGCCTCTTGGATCGCGTTCTTCTGGGCCGAGGAGCCCTGGGCGGTGAGGCTCATGTCCGGCGGGCAGTCGATGGCGGCGCCGGAGCCAGCTGGGGCAGCTCCCTGCCGGCCTGTGGATACCCGGTTGTCGTCGGAGCCGCAGCCGGCCAGAGCGACGGCGCCCACGAGGGTCAGGCTGGCAAGTGCGGCCATGCGCAGGGTCTTCACAGGTGTCCTTGCTCTTGGATGCGCGTTCGAAAGGAGGGCATTTGGCAACCTCCCGGTGAGCGAGACGCTAGGCAGGCCTGATGACGCGATGGCCGGTGTCAGATGAACGAACGGTGAACAGGGCCGTCCCAGCAGGGGCGCACCGGTGCTGATCTGGCTCAGCGAACCACCCAACGGCTACTGACTCACGATGGGGATCAGACGAGCCCGCCGTCGCGCCAGGCCCGGGCGCCGGCCTCGAGGTCGTCGGCCGTGACCTGGATTGCAGCCGCCCGCCGCAGCTGGCTGGACCAGGGGTCCCCACCGTCCCGTCCAGTGAGCCCGCCCGCCCCCACTGGGGGGGCCGTATCCGCGGTCTGCGCAGTGAGCGGGTGGCCTTCGTGGGAGGCGCGCCCGGCAGAGACGACCCGGCAGAAGGCGGCCGCCCGGTGCAGGGCGACGCCCAGATCGCCGTCGAAGACACCGCGCAGGATCTCGTCCACCAGCGCCGAGAGCTCATGCGGCCCGGGGGTGTCCGGCGCTCCGGCGACGGCCGCCGCGACCCCTGCGTAGGCGAGCCCGGCCTGGTAGTCCCGGCTGGCGCCGGCCGGGTCGCAGCGGACCCACTCCCGCAGTGCGTAGAGGCGCCACAGCAGCCCGGGCAGGCTGCTCCGAGGACGCTGGGACCACAGCTCGGCGATCGTCGAGAGGCCGATCTCGTCGACGAGGGCGACCAATCGGGTGGTCACCTCGGGGTCATCGCTGGCCCGGCCGGCGCGTACGAGACCCGCTGCGCTCTCGTCGGCGACCTGGATGATGACCGCGGGGTCGAGGCTCTCGGAGGCGAAGAAGTCCATCATTCCCGGGGTGAGCCGGGCCGGGCGGCGCGGCCGTCCGGCGTTCTCGTCGACCATGAGATGCCCCGACCTAGCCCGGAGTCGCCGGGCCGACGATGGCGACGCTGCGCGGGGCGAGCCGGATTCGACCGCCGGCCGTGGCCACCGTCGGATCGAGCGCGAACAGGACGACTGCCCCCGGTCCCTCGTCGACCCCTAGCTCGAGCTCCACCTCGCTATCGGACAGATTGGCCGCGACGCGGTGCCGACCCCGCAGGACGACGAAGCTGCCCGGGACCGGCCCGGAGCGGACCTGGACCCGGCTCAGGTCACCGTTGCGCAGGTCCGGTCGCGCCCGGCGCAGCGCCAGCAGCGCTCGGTACCACGCGAGCATTTGCTCGTGCTCGCCCTGGGTGCGCTCCTCCCAGCACAGCACGGAGCGATCGCGCGTCGCGGCGTCCTGTGGATCGGGGACGGATTGCGGCTCCCACCCGTGCGTGGCGAATTCGGCGCGGCGCCCCTGCCGGATGGCCTCGGCGAGCCCCTCGTCGAGGTGGTCGGTGAAGAACTGCCACGGCGTGCTCGCCGACCACTCCTCGCCCATGAAGAGCATCGGCGTGAAGGGGCTCGTCAGCAGCAGGGCGGCCCCGCACGAGAGGAGGCGGCGGTCGACGCTAACGCCGAGACGATCCCCCTCGCGCCGGTTGCCCACCTGGTCGTGGGTCTGTAGGGAAACGACGAAGGCGGAGCCGTCCACGAGCCTGCTATCGACAGGTCTGCCGTGGCTGCGCCGGCGGAAGCTGGAATAGGACCCGGCGTGCAGGAAGGGGGTGGTCAGGAGTCGCTCGAGCACTCCATCGACGGCGAAGTCGGCGTAGTAGCCCCGGTCCTCACCGGTCAGCGCGACATGCAGCCCGTGGTGGACGTCGTCGGCCCATTGCCCGTCGATACCCAGACCCCCGCGCTCGCGGGCCGTGACGGTCCGGATGTCGTTGCGGTCGGACTCGGCGACAAGCACCATCGAGCGACCCGTGCTTTGCTCGAGCTCGTCGACGGCCATGGCGAGCTCCTCAAGGATCGGCAACGCGCGCTCGTCGTGCAGCTCGTGCACGGCATCCAGGCGCAGGCCGTCGAGGTGGAAGTCGTGCAGCCAGTGCAGCGCGTTCTCGATGACAAATTCGCGCACCGGGTCGCTGTCCGGGCCGTCGAGGTTGAGGGCCGTGCCCCACGGGGTGTGGTGCCGGTCGGTGAAGTAGGGCCCGAACATGGCCAGGTAGTTGCCGTCGGGGCCGAGGTGGTTGTAGACA
>JAUNUZ010000188.1 GCA_030537915.1 Micrococcales bacterium | reverse complement strand
CCCCCGGTGGGTCTACGACAACCTGCGCGCCGCCCCGGGGCGCACCTCCTGGGCTGCGTTCGGCTACAGCGCCGGGGGCTGGTGCGCCAACATGGCGGCGATGCTGCACCCTTCCGTCTATGCCACGACGATCTCGCTCGGCGGCTACTGGCGGCCCGCGTTCGATCATCCGTTCATCCCGTTCAAGCCCGGCAGCGCGTCCTGGCAGCACTACGACCTCGTCGACCTCGTGCACCGCAAGCCCCCGGCCGTTGCGGCCTGGACCCTGTGCGGACGCCAGGACCGCCTCGCCTACCCGACGACGCAGCGGGTGACCAGAGAGGCGAAGCAGCCCTTCTCGATCACGACGACGATCCTGCCCAAGGGCGGGCACAACACCGACCTGTGGATCCCGCACATCCCGGACGCGCTGGCCTGGCTGGGCAAGACCTCGAGTGGGTTCACCCCCCTTGGCTAGCGCGGCACGACCGCGGAGGCGAGCCCCCCGAGCACGTAGCGCGGCGGGGGGGATCGGCGTTCTCGGGCTCGTGATCGGACTGGCCGGGTGCGGGCCCGCGACGGCCGCTCCATCGCAGCACCACGCGGGGTCGTCAGCCGCCTCGGCGCCGTCAGCATCAACTGCGGCCGCGCAGACGGCCTCCGCCGGCGACCTGCTTGCGGTGCGCAGCGTCGTCGCGCTGGGCGACTCGGTCACACAGGGGCAGGGGTGCGAGTGCGATGCCTTCCCACAGCTCATCGCGACCGCCCTGAGTGACCGCTCCGGCCACTCGGTCGCCGCCGTGAACGACGGGATGAGCGGCCAGACGGCCCGGGACCTCGCCGACGTCCTGGACCCCGTGAGCGGCGACGACGACGTGCGCGCCGACATCCGGCACGCCGACGTCGTCATCGTCACGACCGGTGCCAATGACGTCGCCGCGACCGAGCCCGACCCCGCGGCCCAGAGCAAGCAGCAGCTCCAACAGGGCCCGGCCGCCGGGGCGGTCGATGCCGCAACACAGCGCGCGGTCGTGGTCGCGGTGCAGGATCTGTCGCGGGCCATCACGCAGGTCAAGGCGCTGGCGCCGAGTGCGCGGGTGCTTGTCACGAACTACTGGAATCTCTTCCCCGACGGCGCGCAAGCGGCGCCCGATGAGACGCAGCGGGCGTGGACGGACGCCGTGACCCGCGACTTCAACGCCGAACTGGCTCGCGCGGCGGGCGCTGCGGGCGTGCAGATCGTCGACCTCTACGACCCGTTCAAGGCCGGGGGTCAGATCGACCCAGGCCCGCTGCTCCTGGACGACGGAGACCACCCCGATGCGCAAGGCCACCAGGTCATCGCCGACGCCGTGCTGCGGGCCCTCGGCTTCTGACCCGCCAGCTCGTGCCACCCAGCGCGAACCGCGGTCGAGGGAGGCGCCCGCCAAGGTGTCCGGCGTCGCTAGGGTGCCGACCATGACGAGCACCGCCACCGGACCGGGACCGACACCGAGCGAACGGCCCAGCGACCTGTGGCGCTGGAGCGCCCGTGACCTGAGTGCGGCCCTGCGGCGCCGAGAAGTTTCGGCGCGGGAGGCGCTCGACGCGCACTTCGAGCGAATCGACGCGGTGAACCCGCAGCTCAACGCGGTCGTCATCGAGGATCGTGAGGGCGCCCGCGCCCGGGCTGAGCAGGCCGACGAGCGGGCCGCCGCGCTCGGCTCGGCGGCAGCGCAGGAGCTGCCGCCGCTGCACGGCCTACCGATGACGCACAAGGACACCCACCTGGTAGCCGGGATTCGCTCTACCTCGGGCTCGCGTCTGACCGACGTCGTGCCGACCAGAGACGACCTCATCGTTGCTCGCCTGCGCGCAGCCGGTGTGAACTCGACGGGCAAGAATAATGTGCCGGAGTTCGCGGCGGGCTCGCACACCTTCAACGACCTCTTCGGCGCGACCGGCAACCCCTACGCCCCCGATCTCAGCTGCGGCGGCAGTAGCGGGGGCGCTGCCGTGACCCTCGCGACCGGCATCCAAGCCCTCGCGGACGGCAGCGACATGGGCGGCTCCCTGCGCAACCCCGCGGCCTTCTGCAACGTCGTCGGCTTCCGCCCGTCCCTGGGTGTGGTGCCGCTCGTCCCGACCCGCGATGCGTGGGCGTGGCTCTCGCGCACCGGGCCGATGGCACGCGAGGTCGCCGACGTCGCGCTGGCGATGAGCGTCCTGGCGGGCCCAGACTCGCGGGTCGCCTACGACTGCCCGGTCGCGGGCTCAGATGTCGCCCATCTCATCGATGCGCAGCCGGATCCGTCCGCCAATCCGTTGGCCGGCGTCCGGATCGGCTTCACCCTCGACTTCGGACTCGGCCTACCGCTGGATCCCGCGGTCGCGCGGACCGTCGAGGCGCAACGAGTGGTCTTCGAGGCGCTGGGCGCTCGGGTCGAGGACGCGTGCCCCAACCTGCGGCATGCCGACCTCGTCTTCGATGTCGACCGGGGCTTGAGCATGGCCTTGAAGCTGCGCGAACTCGTGCAGCGATATCCCGACGGGGTCAAGCCCGAGGTCCGGTGGAACGTCGAACACGGCTCGTCGCTCACCGGGGGCGACCTCTTGGACGCGACGCTCGCCCGCACGCGACTGCGCACCGAGACCGAGCGGTGGTTCTCGCGCTATGACGTCCTGCTCGCCCCGACCTCGCAGGTGCTGCCCTTCCCCTTGCTGCAGCGCTACCCGCAGGTGGTCGGCGGTCAGACGATGGGCACGTACGTCGAATGGATGCGCTCCTGCACCCTCGTCTCGGCGATGGGCGGGCCCGCGGTCGCTGTGCCCGCCGGGTTCGCGCAGGACGGCGCCGGGGTCGCCCTGCCGGTGGGTCTGCAGATCGTCGGGCGGCATGGGAGCGACGTGCAGGTGCTGCGGATCGCGCAGGCCTTCGAGGCGGCGACGAGGTACGTCGATCAGGCTCCCGAACTGGCGTGATCCGCTCAGCGTCGTCCGTCGGCCGGACCGTCGGGGTCGCTGATCCCGGCGATGTCCGGCCGCGTCGGGGTCGCGGCGGCTGCTTGCTCCTGCTCCAGCTGCTGCTTGCGGGCGCTGCGGAAGGAGACGACGACGACCCCGATGACGAGAGCGATCGAGACGTACCACATGTACTTCCCGAACTCCTCGAGTGCCGCCACCGCGGGCTCACCGATCCAGTAACCGAGCGCGAAGAACGCGACCCGCGACACGAATGCGCCGAGCACCGTGATGGTCAGGAAACGGCGCAGGCTCGTGCCCGCCGCACCGAGCACGGCGTAGATGATCGCGCCCGGGATCGGCAGGAAGGGGATGTAGGTGATGAGGATCGCCAGCACCTCGTACCGCTTCGCCAGCTTCTCGGCGCGTTGGGCCCGCTTACGTGCCCGGGGCGTCGGGCCGACCATGCTCGCGATGAACTGATCGCCCCACAGCTTGCCCGCCCACCAGAAGACCGGGTCGAACTTCATCGCGCCGAAGGTCCCCAGGACCAGCGCGAACGGCCACCACGTCGCCCCCGTCGCCGCGAACGCCCCGCACAACACCATTCCGGTCATTGACCCGGTGAGCGTGACGAGTACGAGTGGCGCCAGCCCGAGCACCACCGGGCGCAGCGGGATCATCGCGAGCCCGTAGACCGACATGAGGCCGATGAGAGTCGCGCAGATCTTGTCAGCGCGCTCGAACGTGTGGCCCGCGGGCCAAGGCCGCTGCGGCACCACCTGGGCCGCAGCAGCCGCTGCCGCACCCGCCTCGTTAACCCCCCAGGCAGCACCCGCCGGCGCGTCGGAGGGCGGGCTCGCGCTCGTGGCTGGGGGATCTGCGGGGTCGCCGGGCTCGGTCTGGCTCACCCTTGAACAGTAGGCGGCGGCACTGGCAGGCCCAAACGAGTGTCGCGCTCAGCGCTGCGGTTCGCCATCGGCTAAGACAGGTGGCGTGAGCCTGCCCGAGCATCTGCGCCTGTCCACCCGTCCCGTCGCCGACCCTGCTGCGGTCATCGCCGGCGAACGCTTCCGCATCACGGTGCTGACGCCGTGCCTCGTGCGGCTGGAGTACAGCCGTAGCGGTGTCTTCGAGGACCGGGCTTCGCAGGTCGTCATCCGGCGCGACCTGCCCGCGGGCGCCTTCCAGGTGCGCCGCAGGCCGGCCCGTCCTGGTTCGGACGCCGCCGGAGCCGCGGATCCGGGCGGGGAGGTCTTCGAGCGGGGTGTGGAGTTGGAGACCGCCGGCTTGCACCTGTCCTACGACGGCGGACCGTTCCGGAGTCAGGGCCTGAGTGTGCAGGTCAAAAAGGGGGTGAGTAAGTACCACAGCGTGTGGCGCTTCGGGGCGCCCCCGCAGGGGAACCTCGGCGGGACGGCGCGAACGCTTGACGGCGTCGACGGCCGGTGCGAGCTCGAACCCGGACTCATGAGCATCTACGGCGTCAGCGTCCTGGACGACTCGCACTCCCTGCTGCTGGAGCCCGATGGCTGGCTCGGGGTCCGTGAGCCGGGGAGCCTGGACCTCTACGTCTTCGCCCACGGCCGCGACTATCAGGCCGCGCTGCGCGACTTCTACGCGATCACCGGACCGACACCGATGCTGCCCCGCTACGCGCTGGGCAACTGGTGGAGCCGCTATCACGACTACTCGGCCGCAGACTACGAGGCGCTCATGGGCCGCTTCGAGACCGAGCAGCTGCCGTTCTCCGTCGCGGTCCTGGACATGGACTGGCACCCCGTCGACCTCGATCCGGCGCTGGGTAGCGGGTGGACCGGCTACTCGTGGAATCGTGAGCTGTTCCCCGATCCACCCGCCTTCCTGCAGCGCCTGCACGAGCGCGGCCTCGCGGTGACGCTCAACGTGCATCCGGCCGACGGCATCCGCTCCCACGAGGACGCCTACCCCGACCTGGCGCGCGCGGTCGGCATCGATCCCGCGTCGGGCACGCCGGTCCCCTTCGACGCCGCGGATCCGGACTTCCTCGCGGCCTACCTTGAGCAGGTGCACCACCCGCGCGAGGCCGAGGGCGTGGACTTCTGGTGGCTCGACTGGCAGTCCGGCCCGTTCTGTGCGCTGGCGGGGCTCGACCCGCTGTGGATCCTCAACCACGTCCACTTCCTCGACTCGGCTCGACCCGGCTCGCGCAACCGGCGGCCGCTGACGTTCTCGCGCTACGCCGGGCCCGGTTCGCACCGCTATCCAGTCGGTTTCTCCGGGGACACGGTCGTCTCGTGGGCGTCGCTCGCCTTCCAGCCGCATTTCACGGCGACCGCGAGCAACATCGGTTACGGCTGGTGGAGCCACGACATCGGCGGGCACATGTTCGGGGCCAAGGACGACGAGCTCGCGACCCGCTGGGTGCAGCTCGGCGTGTTCTCCCCGATCCTGCGGCTGCACTCGACGCGCGACGCCTTCAACAGCAAGGAGCCGTGGCGCTACGGTCGCGAACCGCGCCGGATCATGGGCGAGTTCGGGTTCTGAGTCGGCAAGTGGGCCGCTTCCC
>JAUNUZ010000187.1 GCA_030537915.1 Micrococcales bacterium | reverse complement strand
TCGCCCCGATCATCAGCTACCTGCTGCGCTCCCCGCTTCCGGCGACACCGCGGAGCAACCTCACGTTCGATCAGCTGATCAGCGCGCCCGGTAACAGCTTCACCGTGCTCATGCTCACCGGCTTCTTCCCGGCCATGACCTGGATGGCCTACATCAGCATCGGGATGGGAATCGGACGCTGCAACCTGTCCTCGCGCCGCGTGGTCGCCTGGATCATCGCCGGTGGAGCCATCTTGACGACGCTGACGGCGACGGTCACGCAGATGTTCATCGCCGCGGGCATCCGCGACCAGATCGCCGCCGCGGTCCGCGACCACATGACGCTGGAGACCTTCACCGAATTCCTCGTGTGGGGCGGTGACGGCAGCCTGCCGACCGACTCGGCGTGGTGGCTCGGCATCAACGCGCCGCACACCGGGACACCGCTGGACCTGCTCTACACCAGCGGCATCGCCCTGACCGTCATCGGCCTGATGCTCGCCCTGTCCGTGGCGATCGGCCCACTGCTCCATGTCCTCGCCGCACCCGGGAGCATGACGCTCACGCTGTACTCCGCGCATTTGCTGCTGCTGGCCCCGCTGCGCGAGCTGCCTGATCTGGCGCACTTCGGCATCCAGGTGGCTGTGCTGACGCTCTTCGCGCTCGCATGGAGTTCGCGCTTCTCGCGTGGCCCGATGGAGTGGGTCGTGTGGCGGGCGACGAAGCTCGTGACCGCTCGTCCGAATGCGTCCGGCCCCGCCTCGGGTCCGCGCCCGTCCCGTCCGGCCGTCCAAGCCGGCCGTCATCGCGAGTGACCGGCGGCGCGCCGTGACCGGCTCATTCATCGATCGCCTGCTGCGGCGGCTCGGTCCTTCGCCGGGCCGCGCTGCGGGCGACGCGCGATCCCTGGGAGCGCTGATTTACCGGGGACCGGCCGCCGAGCCTGGCTGCCCGGAGTCCATCGGGGACGTGTTGAAGGAGGTGGGCATCGACTACCGCTTCGTCGGCCCCGGTGAGAAACTCGGCCTGACGCGGGCCGCACTGGCCGACGCGGCACTCTATGTCCAACCCGGCGGTGGCGAGGTAGAGGAGTGCTGGCCGTTGCTCGCGCCGCACGCGCCCGCGATCCGCGACTTCGTCGCGGGGGGTGGCCGCTACCTCGGGGTCTGCCTGGGCGCCTACCTCGCGAGCGACGACCCCGGCTTCGGCCTGTTACCGGGGCGCGCGGCCCGCTACATCTCCATGCGCGGGGCCAGCATCCGGCACCCGGACGACGCCATCGTCACAGTGCGGTGGCGGGGGCGCCCGCGACAGGCCTATTTCCAGGACGGGCCCTACTTCAAGCTCAAGGAGAAGCCGTCGACCCAGGTGCTGGGCCGCTACCCCAACGATGCGGTGGCAGCGGCCGTGTGCCGCTTCGGCGCCGGGCGGGTCGGCGTCGTCGGGCCGCATCTGGAGGCCACCGCCGACTGGTTCACCGACGTCGGCATCGACGCGCCTGCGACCGGAGCCCTGGACCTGGCCTGCGACCTGCTCGGCGTTCTTCTCGCTCCGGAGGCCGAGGCCGACCACGCCGCCGACTGACCGGTCGGCCCGGCCGTCGACTGTGTCCACGGCCGGGCGGACAAACCCCGGCGCGCTCGCTCACAGCCTCTGAACAGGTGACTTACCTAGAATCAGAGGGTGGTTCGTGCCCTCCGCCTGATGCTCGTCGTGCTGCTCGCTGTCACCGCCTGCACCGGACCTGAGCGCTCCGGCGAACCCGAGCCCCCCGGCGCGTCACGCGGGCAATCCACCGCCGACACGGGGCCCCCGATCGACACGCCGTGGCCGCCTCCCTCGCCGCAACGTCCAGTCGTCGACCTCGCCTTCGACATGGCAGCGGATCTACGCTCGGCCACGGGCCGCGAAAAGGTCCGGTTCGTGCCGGATCGCCGCGTCTGCGAGCTCGTTTTCCGACTTTGGCCGAACGGCCCGACGAGCGCCGAGGCGGGCACCTCCCTGACGGTGAGCGGGGTGAGGGTCGGTGGAAGCGCCATGACTCTTAGCCAGGAGCCGGGCGGGGCCCCCACGGGCAGTCCCGGCACGATCGTCGTGGCCGCGCTGCCGTCGTGCGTGGCCGCGGGGACGGCGGTGACCGCGGAGCTCACCTTCAAGCTGCAGTTGGCGACGCGCACCGACGAGCGGGTCGGCTACGCCTCGGCCGCCGAGGTGGCGTGGCTGGGCACGGCCTTTCCGCTCCTGGCGTGGCAGAACGGCGTCGGCTGGAACCGCGACCCCGCGGTGCCGGTCACCGGCGAGAGCGCCACGAGCGAGACTTTCGACCTCGCGAGCCTTCGCGTGACAGCCCCCTCGCGCTACGAGGTGACCGGCGCCGGCCGGCCGACGGGAACCACGCCTGGCCCGAGCGCCGACACGACCGTGCACGGCTTCGCCGCCGAGGCGGTGCGCGACGTGACCGTCACCGTCGGCCGGCTCGACCTCACACGATTCGATGCCAGCGGGACGTCGGTGACACTGGCACTGCCGCGGTCCGGTTCGCGCAGCGACGCCGACCGCTGGCGCACGCAGATCTCGCAATCCCTCGCTCGACTCGTCGCGCGTTTCGGGCCGGTCCCCTACCCGGATCTGTGGGTCAGCGTCCTGCCGGAGGTCACCGACGGAGTGGAGTACCCAGGAGCCGTCCAAATCGGCGATGTCGACCCCGCACGGGAGCGCTGGCTCCTCACGCACGAGCTGGCCCACCTGTGGTTCTACGGGCTGGTGGGCAACAACCAGGGGAAGAATCCATGGCTGGACGAGTCACTCGCCACCTACGCCCAGGAGGTCGTCGACCCGACGAGTCTGAGTGCCGAGGACCCCGACGAATGGCTGGGGATCCGAGGGGCCGTCGGCGAGTCGATGACCCAGTGGGGCCAACGACGCCGCTCGAGCGACGCCTATGTCGCCACGGTCTACCGCCAGGGCGGGCGGACGTTACTCCAGGCGCGCCAGGCCGCCGGGCCGGAGGCTTTCGACGCGGCGATCAGGTCGTATCTGCGGGCGAATGCCCATCAGATCGCCGCGCCGGAGGACCTCGCAGCGGCCCTGGCCCCGCTTCCGCAGGCACGCCAGGTCCTGCAGGAGGCGGGGGCGCTGCCCTGACTCAGCCCGTCGGAGCCGGGCTCGGCCCCCGGTCGAACGATACGTCGACATCCCCGTCGAACTGGCTGATGAGCCATGCCGCCGAGGGGTCACGGGTATAGGCCGAGGACGGCACCGTCGGCGGCGCGACGGCCGTCGTGCGCGACGATCCGGGCGTCGTCGGGATTTTGGTGTTCGTCGCCTTCGTGGCGGACGGCGCTGCGTTCTTGCTCGACGTGCTGGAGGACGTCTTGGGCGTCGGCACGAGGGCTGCCGGCAGCACCGTGAAGTCGAGATGGTTCTCGATCGTCCCCGGGAACGGGCTCTTGCCGTTCAGGAGATTGATCCGGGTCACGTGGTCGAAGGAGATCTTCAGGCGGTCGATCGAGCCTGCCTTCGCCGCGACGAGGTCAACCGTCGCGCCCGTGATTGTCTGGCTGTCCAACGCTGTCCCGTCTTTTGGCAGCGTGAGCCCTGGGGCTTGGAGCTTGTAGAAGCGCAGTGCCTGCACTGCGTCCTCGGAGGCCGGATCGCCAGCGAGGGCCCGCGCAACGAGTCCCTCATATGTGGCGGCCGCGGCCGGAGTCATGTGCCCGGTGAGCCCGGCCGTGAGCTCCTCAGAGGTGAACGTCGTGCGCGCCGGGTCGAGCAGCTCACTGCGCTCGCTCTGATCGAGGACGAAGTCAGCGATCTCCTTGTAGGCCCCGCCCGCCTCGTCGCCGTACTTGGCCTTCGCCTTGGCCGAGATCGTCGGCGCCTCGACGAATCGTTTCGGTGCGACGGTGGCCTGCTGGCTGGGAGTCGCGCAACTGGACAGACTCCCCAGGAGCACGACCGCGACGAACGTGCTGAGCGCCCGTAGCGAGGTTCCGCCTCGCCTGGGCGCTCGATGTGTCGTCCGATGTACTTGTGTCATGACCCCCCCGAAGGTCGCGCCCCGTCCGCGCGACAGATAACCCGCTTTGTAGATTCCCCACAATAAAGCACGGGCCCCTCGCCAGAGCGTGGGCCCACGACCACTTCTACACCAAGCGCAGGCCTCAGGCGAATCGCCCTTCCAGGTCCTTCAGGGCGTGTCGCAGCTGGCCGGCCGGGTCGCCTCCGTCGAGAGCCGACTGCAGGACCGCGCGCAGCAGGGATGAGCCCGGGTCGTCCGGCAGCTCCAGCAGGGCGTTGCGGACCTCCTTCTCGCGCCCCGCACGCCGCAACCGCGAAGCGACCTTCGCGGCCCGCTCCAAGGGCGGCATCCCGGCCGGTACGCCGTCGAGGGGGCGGGTTCGCTCGGGCTTCTCGGCAGCCTTGATGGTCTCCCAATTGGCCTCTACGTGGGCGGCCGAGGCCACCTGCACGTCGGCGAAGACATGCGGGTGACGGCGCCGCAGCTTGGCAACGATGCGCCTGGCCACGTCATCGATATCGAAGGGCTCGTCGGGATCCTCCTGAGCGATCCGGGCGTGGAAGACGACCTGGAGGAGCACGTCGCCGAGCTCGTCCGCCAGGTCGTCGCGATGCCCCGACTCGATCGCCTCCGCCAGCTCGAAGGCCTCCTCGACGGCGTACGGCGCGAGACTCTCGTGCGTCTGCTCGGCGTCCCACGGGCAGCCACCGGGCGACCGAAGCCGATCCATGACCGCGACGAGCGCCAGCAGCGAATGCCCCCTCGGGTTGCTGCCGGCGCCGCCCCGGGTCACGGGGTGGGGGTCTGGCTCGATCCGGGCGCCTCACCGGGAGCAGGTGTCGCGTTCGGCCCGGGGGCAGGCAGGATCCAGTTCTCGGGCGTCTTCACGAGTCCCTTGCCGGGCTCGAACACCCCGTAGCGGGGGTCGACCTGGATGTCCGCGCCTGCCATCTCCTTGGTGATCTTGGCGACCGCGGCCTGGTCGAGCTGCTGCTGCAGGGCTGTCACCTGCAGGTACTTCACCGTCGCGTCGGAGACCTGGGTGAGCTGGCCCTTGACCAGCTGCCGAATGCCTGCCTCGGAGAGCATCTGCCCGGAGCCCTGCACGGCCTCCTGCACGAAGGGCCGGGCAACGAGCAACGACACCATCTCGGTCCGGGTGGGGGCCTGGGCCCCCTGGACGCGGGCAAAGTCGCTCGCGATGTCATCGAGGTCCTGCTCGGTGACGACCTGGCCGTCGGAGGTCGCGGCGATCCCCGGGCCAGGACCGGTGCCACACGCGGCCAGAGGCAGCGAGACCATCAGGGCCAGGGTGAGCCCAGCGGCCACCCGGGCGGCTCGTGTGCGGGATGCCTTCACCTGTTGTTCTCCTTCTGCTGGCGCGCTCGGTCGGGCAGGAGCGGCGGCTGCGCGGGCGTCTCGGTTGTCATTCTCCCGTACAGGCCCCCGCGCGCGAGCATCGCCTCCCCGCGCGCCGCTGGGATT
>JAUNUZ010000186.1:3377-5494 GCA_030537915.1 Micrococcales bacterium | reverse complement strand
GCCGCAGTTGTGCACGATGTCGGTCGCCTTGCTCGCCCACGGGGAGATCGTGCCCAGGCGAGGCCCGACGACGACCGGGTAGCTCTTGCCCGGGTTGTCCTCGGGCGCCCCACCCTGGCCCTGTCCAGGCCCCGCTCCTGCATACGGCTCCCCGTAGGTCAGCAGGCGCGTCAGCGAGTCGGCGGTCACGCCGTCGAGGGGGGCATCGCTTGAGATCAAGTGCACGTGCCGCGCAGCGACGGCGCTGACCTGCGGCGCGACCGCCTGGAGGCGACGCAGCAGCGCGCGTGCGCGGAAGCCGGAGAGGGGGGGTCCGCCCAGGAGGGTGGTCAGCACGAGCTCGTGCGACGAAGCCATGGCAGGGGTTCTCCTGGGTGGCGCGGCCGGGGTCGGCCCCAGGGTACCGCCGCGCTCCGCCTACCGCCGACGGCCGGCGAGCCGCTGACGGACCGCTGTCCGATTACGCGAGGAAGGCCGGGGGCGGGGTCACGACGCTCGCCCGCTCGTAGTCGTAGAACAGCACCCCGGTCTCGGCAAGGGCGATGAGCACGCCGTCACTCTCTCGGACGACACGGTAGGCGAGGTGTCCGCCGTACTTGTTCCGTTCAGTGATGCCGATCTGGATGCACAGCCGGTCCCGCAGGCGAGCCTCTGCCCGAAAGGCGACGACGAGGTCGGCGACGATGATGCCCGGGGTGCCCACTTCGGTCAGGCCGAAGTCCGCCAGGTACTGCGAGCGCGCCTCGCCGAGCAGGGTGACGAGGCGGTCGTTGCCGAGGTGGCCGCCGACGTTGATGTCGTCGAAACGGACCGACAACGTCGTGCCGAACGTGAAGGTGTCCTCCGGGAAGTCGAGCGCGACGCGAGGCATCGCACCAAGGTAACCGATACCCCCCGTACTCAGGTGTGCCCCGAGGTGGGCCTGCCCGGCATACTCACAAGGGTGCCCACCCCGCCCCGCCCCGGTGACCCGGTGATGGATCTCGTCCGCCCACCGGAGCCGACACTGCGCACCCGGGTCTACGACGACGGGATGCACCTGGCCCAGGAGGTGCTACGCCGCCACTCGGGCATCGGCATCGTCGTCGCCGCCCTCTTCTACGTCGCCGCGAACACCCCGAGCCTGCTGCCGCGGCCATGGTGGTTGCAGGGCATCATCGCCGCGGTCTGTGCCGTGCTCGGCTACGCGGTCGGCTACCTCCTCGGGCTGGTCTGGCACGGGATCGTCGCCTGGACCGGGTTGCGCGTCACGATGGACCAGGGCCGCGCACGCGTCCTCATCGGGGTCGTCGTCGGGCTCTTCGTGCTCGCGGTCCTGGCGTTCCCGTTCCTGACGATCAGCTGGCAGCAGTACGTCACGTCCTATGTCAAGCAGCAACCCCCCGGCATCTGGTATCCGGTGGGTAGCACAGCGGTCGCGCTCGTCGTCTTCGCGGTGACCATCGCGCTGTGGCGGCTGGTCAGGGCGCTGCTGCACTGGTTGTTGGCGCGGGTAGAGTCGCGCATCGTGCGCGAGGCCGTGGCCCGCGTGGTCGCCAGCGCCCTCACCCTGGTCGCCGTGGTCCTCGCCATCCAGTTCCTCAACCCGATCGTCATGGCCGCCGTGGAGCACAACGCGGCCCGGGTCAACAACACGCTGCCAGCCGGGCGCCAAGCGCCGACAAGCAGCCTGCGCACCGGCGGCCCGGGATCCCCGTGGTCCTGGGAGAGTCTGGGCCAGGACGGCGCGAACTTCGTTTCCAGCGGGTCCGACGCGGCCGGTATCAAGGCGGCCACCGGGCGCCCGGCACGATCGCCGATCCGGGTTTTCGTCGGGCAGGGCGAAAACCTGGAGCAGACCCGTGACGCTGTGCTCGGTGAGCTCGACCGAACCCACGCCTGGGAGCGCAAGGCGATCCTCGTGACGACCCCGACGAGCACCGGCTTCATCAACACGTGGGGCTCGGCGGCCTTCGAGTGCCTTCTCGACGGCGACACCGCGATCGCGGCGATGGCCTACTCCGATCTGCCGTCGGCCTTCGCGCTGCTCACAGCCCGGCAAGACCCGCCCGAAGCCGCCCGCTTGCTGCTCGACGGCGTGCGCGCCCGAGTCGCCGCGCTGCCGCCGCAGAACCGCC
>JAUNUZ010000186.1:0-3355 GCA_030537915.1 Micrococcales bacterium | reverse complement strand
ATGGCGCCTTCGCCACCCCCGCGCAGATCCTCGCCCAGGTCGACGGCGCAGTGTGGAGCGGCACCCCGAGCTTCGCGCCGAATCGGCAGCGGCTCACGGCCCAGCGGCAGCCAGGCTCGACGACGATCGTCCCGGTCATCGACAACGGTCGGCACATCCGTTTCGCGGGGTCACCGACCCAGCTGGGCACCGACGAATACGGGCGCCGGCTCGGGGATTGGGACTATCCGCGCGTCGCTTACCTGCAGCACCCCGCCGATCCAGTGGCGTGGTGGTCGCCGGACCTGCTCTTCACCTCACCGCAGTGGTTGCGCGAGACCCGCAACAGCACGCCTATGGCGCAGATGTCATGGACTCCGCTCGTGACGTTCTGGCAGGTCACCGCGGACATGCTGGTGTCGAACAATGTGCCCGGCGGCTTCGGCCACCGCTACTACGGCCCCGACATGGTGCCGGCGTGGGCCGCCGTGCTCGGCATCACCGATCGGAGCCCCGCTCAGCTCAACCGGATCATCGACACCGTCGGACGCTAGCGGGGCCGGCCAGGCGGTCACCATGCGACCCGCGCGCTCGCGCCGTCGCTCAGCGACTCAGCTCGTCCAGCACGAGACGGATCACGTCGGGGTCGTTGGGGAGACCGGCGTGGCTGATGCGCCGACCCGGCGCGACATCATGCATCCACACCGTCCGCCAGCCGGGTCGCGAGGCCAACAGGTCGCGGTCGACGTTTCGCAGCGCCCAGTCATCGACCGAGGCGACGAAGAGGTGACGGGCGCCGGGCGCGGGCTCGGCGCCACCGGTCAGCGCGGCGCTGCCGACGACCTGTTCGCGCGCGGACGGGCCGAGCAGGGTGTCCAGGGTTCGGCGCATCCCCGGGGCGTGCGCCACGCGCGACGCCTGGCCAAGCGGCCGCACCCCGTGTAGCGGCGCCCCGAGCAGGACGACGTGGGCGACCCGACCCGGCCGCGCCCGGGCGCAAGCGAGGGCGTGCAATCCCCCTTGGGAGTGTCCGATGAAGTCGACCTGGCCCAGCACCTCACCAGGAGCGCGTGCATCCGCGGACGCGAGGGTCACATCGAGGCGTTCGATGAGGTCCCGGGTCGATTCGCGCAGCGGCCCGAGGCCGCCTCCCCCGAAGCGGCCCCGCAGGCTGGCGTGATGGCGGCCGTAGTCGAGGCTGACGACCTCGCGCCCCGCGCCTTCGAGTGCCGCGGCGAGCAGTCTCATCGTCGCCGCCGTGTCGTTCGTGCCGTGTGCGAGCAGTACTGGCCGCCCGGGCGGGTTGACCTCGCCCGAGCACGACGCCTGTACACCCGATCCCCACGAACCCGACAACTGACCACCCTCTCGTGCCCTCGGCTGCCTGTGCGGCCGTACCCCATCGTCGCAGTTGAGTATTCGGGCTCAGTCGCTCGCGCCGGAAACGGAGGATGATCGTGGGCAGAGGAGTTGACATGACCGCAGAGCGCACCGAACGCATCGAGCGCGAGGCACCGCAGGCAGTCGCTGCGCGGCGGCTGCGTTGGCTGCAGACGCAGCTGGCGCAATGGGAGCGCGACGGCCTGGTCACCGGCACTGCAGCGGCGACGATCCGGGGGCGCTACGTCACCAAGGCGCGGGCGAACCTGCTCGCGGTCGTGACCGGGCTCGGCGTCGCCTTCCTGGCGATCGGTCTCATCTGGCTCGTCGCGGCAAATCTCGATGAGCTCGGCCCACTCCTTCGGTTCGCCGCCGTGGCCGCCGTGTGGATCGGCCTTGCCCTGGCCGCCGAAGTGCTGACGTTGCACCGACTTGCGTCGGTGTGCCGGACGTTGTCGGCAGCCGCCTTCGGGGCCGTGATCTTCCAGGCCGCCCAGAGCCTGCAGGTGCCCGCGTACGAGTCGGTGCTCGTCGGTTGCTGGGGACTCGGGGCCCTGCTGTATGCCTACGCGAGTGGTTCGCGGGGCGCGTTCACGGTCGCGCTCGGGGTGTTGACGCTCTGGTTCGGCTGGCACACGAGCACGACGGTCCGCAGTGTGCCGCAGGGCGCCGTGACCTTGCTGTGCGCGGGGATCCTCGCGACGGCGCTCGCGGTCGCGCACCGCGGACGGTTAGGGAGCGCGCGGCCCGGTTTCGCACGGGGGTGGCAAATCGCCGGAGAGGTCTTCGCGCTGGTCGGCCTGTTCGTCGCGGCCGTGCCGTTCGGTCAACCCGACCATCCGCTGTGGCAACCCGCCCTCGGCGCGACCCTCGCCATCACCGCGGTCGCGGTTACGGTCGCGCTGGTCATCGCCCGGCGGCATCCTGGGGGCTCGCTGACGGCTGACTCGAGGACCGGCACCGCCCTCCCCCGCGGCTGGGCGAGCAGCGGTGTCGAGCTGATCGTGCTCCTGGGGGTGCTCGTCCTGGGTGCCGGTCTCGTCCGGTGGCAGCCCGCGACGGCGACCGGCGTCTTCGATGCGACGGCGATGACCCCCGAACTGTGGTTCCGTACGGGCGCGAGCATCCTGCTCTTCCTGTGCGTCGCAGCCTGGTTCGCCGTCCTCGGCGCGTGGCGCGAGAGCCCGGAGCTGACGTCGATCGCGCTCGTGGCGCTCGTGGGCTTCACGACCTTCCAGAGTTTCGCGGTCTTCGCGCCGATCATCTCCGGTGCCACCCTCTTCCTCGCCGTGGGTGCCGTGATGCTCGTCGCCGGGCTGGCCGCCGATCGGCTCCGACGTCTATTGACCCGGCCGAAGCGAGGCGGCCCAGGCGATCACGGTCGATCGGCGGGCAGCGGTCGAGGCGGCCGCAGACGCGGACCACGGCACGTGGCCCGCAGTGGCGATGAGAGGGAGGCGTCGGCATGAGCACCGACATCGGCGACGGCACACCGGTCGGCCAGGCGGGCCCGCCCCGGGCACCGCGAGGACGGCGCCTGGCCTGGGTCGCCGCCGCCCTCGTCGCGCAGGTCGCCCTGATCGGCGTCGCGGTGGCGCCGCAGCTGTCGGCGCGGCTGACCGGCCAGGAGTACCGACTCGCCGTCGCGCCCGCCGACCCGGTCGATCCCTTCCGCGGCGCCTATGTGGACCTGGCCTACCCCGGCTTGCCGAGCCCCCAGACGAGCGAGTTGGACTCGCACCTCGGCGCGGTCTATGTACCGCTCGCGCGCGAGAACTCGGCTGCGGATCTGTGGAAGGGCTCCGGACTGCAGACCTCGGCCCCGGCGTCAGGACCGTACCTGTCGTGCCAGAACCAGGGATGGCGTCTCAAGTGCGGGATCGAAAGCTGGTTCGTGCCGCAGGCCCGAGCCGCAGCTCTCGAGCGGCAGGTACGAGGCGGGCACGCCGTAGCCGTAATCCGAGTCGACGGATCCGGCCACGCAACGCTCGTCGAG
>JAUNUZ010000185.1 GCA_030537915.1 Micrococcales bacterium | reverse complement strand
CCTTCCCCCGGCTGCGGGCGATGCTCGACGGCGTCGGCCCGTTGCTGCTCCCGTACGCGCCGACGGGCGTCATCCCCGATGTCGAGGGGTCGACACGCGCCTACCCATCCGGCCTTGCCGTCGGGACCTCGGGCTCGACCGGAAACCCCAAGCGGGCGATCCTGCCCACGGACGCGCTGCGCGCCTCGGTGGACGCGACCCACGACGTGCTCGGCGGGCCTGGGCGATGGCTGCTCGTGCTGCCCCCAGAACACATTGCCGGCCTGCAGGTCATCCTGCGCAGCCTGGCCGCGGACGCCGAGCCGGCGCTGGGGACGCCGGGACCGTTCACCGCGGCCGGATTCGTCGCCGACGTCGCCCGAGCCCGCGCTGCAGGCGGAGGCTGCCGGTACGTCTCGCTCGTCCCGACCCAGCTGGCCCGACTTCTGGACGACCTGGCGGCGACCACGGCCCTCGCGAGCTTCGACGCCGTCCTCGTCGGGGGCGCCGCGACCGGTTCGGACGTCCTGACTCGGGCGCGCGGGCAGGGCCTGCGGATTGTCACGACCTACGGGATGAGCGAGACCGCCGGCGGCTGCGTCTACAACGGCAGGCCCCTGCCCGGGGTCCAGGTTGCGGTGCGCCCCGACGAGGCCGCGAGCGAGCACGGCGCTGCAGACCGGGCCACCGATCGCTCGCCGCCGGGGCGCATCCACCTCGGCGGCCCGACTCTGGCCCTCGGCTACCTGCCGACCGGTGGCACCCCAGCACCTAGGGGCAACAGCGGGGGCAGCGAGGGTGACGCTGTCGGCAGGGCCGGCGGGCGGGTGCCCTTCGAGCAGGTCGACGGCCGCCGCTGGTTCCGAACCGACGACCTCGGCACGCTCGAGGCGAACACGCTCCAGGTGCTTGGCCGCGTCGATGACCTCATCGTTACCGGTGGTCTCAAGGTCGCGCCCATGGTCGTACAGGAGGCCGTAGCGCGGGTGCTCCCCGGCCTCGACAGCGTCGCCTTCGCGGTACCGGACGAGCGCTGGGGCCACACGGTCGCGCTGGCCCTGGTCGCGCCCTCGTCGCGGCACGAGGCGCTTCGCGCGCAATGGCCGCGCATCCAGCAGGCCCTGCGGGCGCAGTTGCCCGGACCTGCCCTCCCCCGCCGCCTGGTCACCGTTGCCGAGCTCCCGCTGCGCGGGCCCGGCAAGCCGGACCGTGCCGCCCTGCGTGCCCTCGCGCCCGAGCAGTAGCGCTGCCCGGGTGTGCTAGCCGAGCCAGGTCTGCTGCTCCCGGGGTCGGTAGCACGACAGTCCCGTCACGGGGTGCGAGAATGGGGTACCCGCGACAGGAGGTATGACGTGCTCCGGCTCGTCCTCGCCGTGCTCGTGCTCGGCTTCACCATCTACACCCTCGTCGACTGCGTGCAGACGCCCGACGATCAGGTCAGGGGCCTGCCCAAGATTCTGTGGGTCGCCGTCATCCTCCTCTTCCCGTTAGCCGGCGGCACCGCCTGGTACATGGGTGGGCGCCCGACCCTGCCGAGCCTGCCCCAAGGTCGCCGTCCGCAAGGGCCGCGCGGGCCCGACGACGACCCCGAGTTCCTTCGTCGCCTCTAGCAGTCGCGCCTGGGGCGGTTCGACACCGGACCGACGCCCGACCGCCCTCTTGACGAACCGAACGAAAGAGTCAGCCCACCTCTCATGGCGACACCAGCTCAGTGGTTCCAGGGAGCCCGCCCACGCACACTGCCCGCGGCCCTCGCGCCCGTGCTCGTCGGGACCGGTGCGGCGGCAGCGATCGCGGCGGCGAACCCGGGGCGCGCCCTCCTGGCTCTTGTCGTCGCAACAGCCCTACAGGTCGGCGTCAACTACGCCAACGACTACTCCGACGGCATCCGCGGCACCGACGACGAGGGACGCCGCGTCGGGCCCGTCCGGCTGGTCGGCCAGCGACTAGCCCCGCCGCGCCAGGTCAAGCTCGCGGCCTTCGCGTGCTTCGGCGTCGCCGCGCTCGCGGGGCTGCTGCTCGTCGCCGTCTCCGGGGCCTGGATCATGATTGCGCTCGGCGTCGCCTCGATCGTCGCTGCATGGTTCTACACGGGTGGCTCGCGCCCCTACGGCTATCTCGGTCTGGGCGAGGTCTTCGTCTTCGTCTTCTTCGGACTGATTGCCACCCTCGGCACAACGTACACCCAGGCCCTGGCGCTCACCGCGCCGGCCTGGGCTGGTGCGGTGGGGGTCGGTGCCCTCTCGTGCGCGATCCTGATGGCCAACAACCTGCGCGACATCCCCGGTGACACCCTCGTGGGCAAGCGAACCGTCGCCGTCCGGCTCGGCGATGCCGGGGCGCGACGCGCCTACCTGGGGTTGCTGGCCGTCGCCTTCGCCGGCGTCCTCGTCGCGGCGATGAGCAAGCCGGGGGCGCTGTTCGCACTCGCGAGCCTGGCGTTGGCCGTCGCTCCGGTGCGACGCCTGCGCTCCGGAGCAAAGGGTCCCGAGCTGATCCCCGTTCTCGCCGGGACCGCCGCGCTGACCCTCTCCTACGCTGTGCTGCTCGCGCTCGGCCTAGCCCTGTAACCACCCCGGATCAGTGCTGGGGACGATCCTGCGGCGCCTCGTTCGGCATCTGCGGCTGCCCGAGTTCGTCGTCCTCGATGACCTCGTCGCTGCGCCGCCGAGCGGCCTTGACCTGCTTGGTCGCGAAGCGGTGTTCAACTTTGTCGGCCACCTGCGTCGCGAACTGTTCACGCATCGAGCGCAGCACTAAAAGCGAGATGAGCATCGACACGGTGGTCGCGAGCAGGAGCAGCAGCAGCGGATTGTCACGCAGGCCGAGCAGCCACCCGAGCAGCAGGCAGACCAGGAAGATGGTGATACGAGCCATCGTGTAGCGGATCGCGGGGGACATCAGGGACTCACCAATCCGGAGTAGGAGTGCATGCCGGGGAAGTAGTAGTTGACGATCGTGAAGTTGACGATGATCGCGAGGTAGCCGACGACGGCAATCGTGTTCGCGGTGCGCAGGCTCCACCCGCTCGTCGCACGGGCGTGCAGGTAGGCGGCGTAGATCGTCCAGATGACGAATGTCCACACCTCCTTGGGGTCCCAGCTCCAGTACGTTCCCCACGCCTGCTGTCCCCAGATCGCGCCCGCGATGAGCGTGAACGTCCACAGCGGGAACGCGACGACGACCAGGGAGTAGGCGGTCCGGTCCAGGGATGCCGAATCGGGCAGCGTCGACAGGAGACCGCGGAAGCGGACGGGTCGGTCCGCCGCCAGGAAAGCCTCGGCGCGGGCCTGCCACAGGTGCAGGAGCAGCACACAGAAGGCGACCGTGAAGATCGCGGTCGACAGGATGGCGACGGGCACGTGGATCACCAGCCAGGTGCTCTTCAGCGACGGCACGAGCTCGCTCGCGAGCGTGTACCAGACCGTGATCGCCAGACCCAGCGCGAGCAGCACCGGCGTGACGATGAAGAGCCCAAGCCAGCGAAGCGGCCGGCGCATTGCCAGGACGAGGTAGACGAGCAACACCAGCAGTGACGCGGCGCAAGCGAATTCGAACATGTTGCTCACTGGGGCCCGGCGCACAGACAGCCCGCGGAGCACGATCGAGAAGCCGAGCAGCAGGGTGCCCAGCCAAGCCAGGGACATCGCCGTCCCGCCGGCGCGGGTGCCCAGGTCGGCGCGGTCCGCGGCGTCGGGGTGAGCCGGCGCCGAGACGGGCGGCTCGCGCCCCGCGGGGCCATCCGCCCTGAATTCTGGCGCATCCGCGCTCGCCGCCCCGACCGAGACCGGGGTCCGTTCGCGCTGGGCAGCCGGGCCGCGCACCACCTTCGGCGATGACATGTACGCCAAATGCACCGCGAAGGCGATCATCGTCAAGGCGAGGATCCCCATCGCCCCGTAGAGAATGAGGTTCGACAGGTTCGCCAGGCTCTGGCTGTCCATGCGCTGCGGCTCCCGACTGCTCCGGTGTAGATGATCGTCGTGACGCTTCGGCAGGCCGGGGGCGTCGCGGCGGGGGTCGTGCGTCTTAGCCTACGACGCCCGGCTGGTCGGCTTCGGCGCCCAGGCGCGTCGCTAGGGCGTCGACCGACTGTGCGAGCATCGCGTCCTCGCCGCGGGCCAACGCGCCTACCTGCACCGCGCTGCGCCCGTCGGCCGTCGCGGTCACGCGCACGAAGACCCGCCGTCGCTTGATGAGCAGCGACCCCAAAAGCCCGACGAGGCAGACGAGGCTCGCACCGAGCGCCAGCGGCCGCGCCGGATCATAGCGGGTCGACAGGCCTGCCCATCGCTCTACTCGCTCCAGCGTGATCGAGCCGAGCCCGTCGGGCAGGGTAACGCTCTGGCCCGGGGTGAGCACGATCTGCAGCGGCTTGCCGTCCGCGCCGCGCAGCTGGGACATCCCCGAGGTGTCGAGCGTGTAAACGGACTGCGGCCCCTTGGCCATGAGCTCGCCCACCCACCCGGTGAGCACCAGCGTCGGATTGCGCGCGTCCGGGAAGGCCGACGCTGGCCCGTCCGGGGTCATGTACGCCGTCGGCAGGAAAAGCCCGCTGAAGCCCAGTTGCTTGGGTGTCGCGCCGACCACCTTGACCGCTCCGGACGAGGTGTAGACCCCGTCCTGCGGCAGGAACGGCGTCGCCTGCCGATAGAGCACTGCGCCCTTGGCGTCTCGCACCGTGATGACCGGCGCGTAGCCATTCCCCAGCAGGTAGACCGAAGCGTCCCCGAAGTTCAGCGGCGCGTTGACCGCGAGCCGCCGCTGCTCCGGCGCCGCACCCGGCGCCGGCGTCACCGTGGTCTGCGCCGAGAAGTCGCGCGCCGCCCCGAACTGAGCACCCCCAGCATCCTCTTCGAAGCGCACCGCGAGGGAGTCGAGCTTGATCGTGAAGGGAACGAGCGCGTCGGTGTTCACCAGCGGGCCCGCCGAGAACGCGTCGTAGCCCGACAGGGTGTTCGTCACCGATCCCCCGACCGGCAGGATCCGGTCCGCCTTCCAGCCGACCAGGTAACCCCAGGCCAGCGCGATCGTCACGACGACGACGCCGATGTGGAAGGCGAGGTTGCCAGTCTCGCGAAGGTAGCCGGACTCGGCGGCGACGTCGATCCGCGCCACCCCACCGGATGCGCTGGCAGCAGGGGTAGGAGCCACCTGCGCACCCGCATCGGCCTCTCGCAATCGGTATCGCGACGAGCGCAGCGCGGCGCGGGCCACCGAGGCGACCTGCTCGGGCGGCGCATCGACATCGAACTCGCGGAACTCGCGCAGACGGCTCAGGTGGGCGGGCGCCCTCGGCGGCGGGGTGCGCAACGCGCGCCAGTGCAGCCGGGTGCGCGGGACGATGCAGCCGAGCAGCGAGACGACGAGCAAAAGGTAGATCGCGGAGAACCACGGCGAGGTGAAGACGTCGAAGAGCCGGAGCCGGTCGGCCCAGGGCCCCCACGTCGGGTTGTTCTTCAGGTAGGTCGCCACGGCCGACGCGTCGATATCGCGCTGGGGGAAGATCGAGCCGGGGATCGCGGCGACCGCGACGAGGAACAGCAGGACGAGCGCGGTGCGC
>JAUNUZ010000184.1 GCA_030537915.1 Micrococcales bacterium | reverse complement strand
CGACTCCCTGTGCCTCATCACGGCCAGCACCGCAGCGACGTCAGGCTCGGCGTACCTGCGGTGACCGCCGACCTGGCGGGTCGGGCGCGGGAAGCCGTGACGTGATTCCCAGCTGCGCAGCGTTGCCGGCGGCACGCCTGTGCGCTCGGTAAGGTCGCCGATGGTCAGCAAGTTGGTGCGGGGCGACGCCGTCATGATCCGACCATATCGCGATCCATGCCTAGATTTATCTCGGCGGTATGCATAGAGTGCTGTTCGAGAGGTCGCACGAGAGGAGGACGCCGTGATGCCCAGCACCACCGATGTGGCCTTGAGCCGTCTGCTTGCCGAGGGCCGGGCGCGCGCTGCGGCGACCGACCCTGAGCATGCCGAGCTTTGGGAGGCGCTCGCCGACGCCTCCGAGGGCGGCAAGCGCTTTCGACCAGCGCTGGTGACCGCGACTCATGACGCGCTAGGCGGCAACCTGTCGGCGGCGGTGGTTCAGGTCGGGGCTGCGGTCGAGCTGCTCCACACCGCCTTCGTCATCCACGACGACGTCATCGACCGCGACGACCTGCGGCGCGGTCGCCTTAACGTCAGCGGCACCTTCCGCGCCCGTGCCCGAGCCGCCGGTGCGACGCCAGATGGTGCCGACGACTACGCGCGCACCGCCGGGATCCTCGCCGGTGACCTTGCCCTGGCCGCCGCGATCCGTACGGTCGCCACGTGCGGCGCCTCGACCCCAGTCGTCGGTCGGCTCCTGGACCTCTTCGACGGTGCTCTGCACACCACTGCGGCAGGAGAGCTCGCTGACGTGCGGCTGTCGCTCGGTGTCGATATCGCCTCGGTCCCGCAGAGTCTGGCCATGGCGGCGGATAAGACGAGCGCCTACTCCTTCTCTCTCCCGCTGCAGGCGGGGGCGGTTCTGGCAGGAGCCGATGAGAGCCTCGTGGATCGACTCGGGCAGGCCGGGCGAGCCCTCGGGATCGCCTTCCAGCTGATCGACGACCTCATCGGGGTTTTCGGCGATCCGCTCCGCACCGGCAAGAGCGCCACCAGCGATCTGCGCGCGTGCAAGCAGACCCCGCTCCTGGCCCACGCGAGATCGACTCTGGAGTGGACGCATATCAGTGCCTATCTCGGGCGCGACCTCACCGAGGACGAGCTGACCAAGGCCCGGTCACTCCTCACCACCTCGGGGTCCCGGCAGTTCGTGGAGGACCTCAGTGACGCACACCTCTGCGCCGCCAATGCGGTGGTGGAGGAGCTGGGCATCCCACTCGACTGCCTCGCCGGGCTGACTACGCGCGCACCGGTTTTCGCCGACAGCGTCGAGGTCGCCGCATGAACCTGATGCTCCTGTCCCGACGCCCGGTCGCCAGCCTCTACGACTGCGTCTCCGAGCGCAGCGCGGCGGTGGTCATCAGCCACTACTCCAGCTCATTCGGGCTCGCGTCACGGCTGCTCGCCGAGCCGGTGCGCACCCATATCCGTAGCGCCTACGCCCTGGTCCGCGTCGCTGACGAGATCGTCGACAACCCCGATCCCGCCCTGGGTCACGGGCCGCGGGCCACGATGTTGAGCTGGCTCCAGGCCGACGTCCGCCACGCCCTGCAGACCGGCTATAGCGCCAACCTCGTCGTGCACGCCTTCGCGCGTACGGCGCTGGCCTGCGGCATCGATGAGGAGCTGGTCGGCCCGTTCTTCGAATCTATGCGGATGGACCTGGAGCCCACCGTCATTACCCCAGAGAGCTTCGAGCGCTACGTCTACGGCTCGGCGGAGGTGGTGGGGCTGATGTGCCTGCGGATCTTCCTTGCCGGCGACCGGGCTTATGACTACGACCGGCTCGCACCGGGTGCGCGGAGTCTCGGAGCAGCGTTCCAGAAGGTCAACTTCCTGCGCGACCTCGCGGACGACCATGACACCCTGGGCCGTTCCTACTTCCCCGGACTCGACGTGAACCAGTTCTGTGACGACGACCGCGACCGGATCCTCGACGACATCGCGGCTGACCTGGACGCTGCCGCCGCGGTGATCCCGGAGTTGCCGTCGAGTAGCCGCCGGGCTGTCCGGGTGGGGCATGCGACCTTCGCCGAGCTGGCTGCCCGGCTCCGGGCGACGCCGGCCGCCGAGATCCGGCGCACGCGCGTCCGGGTCCCGGACACGGTCAAGGTGCGGCTCGTGGCCGCAGCCTTGTACGGGAGTCGCTCATGAGCTTCACGCATCCCGCCCAGTCGGACGACGCCTCGAGCAGCCCAACGATGTCCGGCGCAGACGCGCCTGCTCGGATCGTGGTCATCGGCGGCGGGATCGCCGGGCTCGCGACCGCCGCACTGCTGGCCTCGCGCGGCCACAGCGTCGACCTGTTGGAGAAGAACGACGAACTCGGCGGTCGCGTCGGCAGCTTCGAGCGCGACGGTTTCCGATTCGACACGGGCGCCTCGTGGTATCTCATGCCCGAGGTGTTCGACCATTTCTTCGCCCTGCTCGGCACGTCCACCGAGGCCGAGCTCGAGCTGACCGTGCTCGATCCGAGCTATCGCGTCTTCTTCGAGGGTTATCACGACCCCATCGAGATCCGCCCCGACCGGGCGCACAACCGGGCGCTGTTCGAGTCGCTGGAGCCGGGAGCCGGGGCCAGGTTCGACGCCTACCTCAGCTCGGCGGAGGAGACCTACGATATCGCCCTGCGGAGTTTCCTCTACAGCAACTTCGACTCCGCGTCCTCCTTCTGGCGCAACGACGTGGTGCGTCGGTCCCCCAAGCTGGCGCGACTGCTCACCCGATCCCTCGGCAGCCACGTGGCGGCGCAGTTCTCCGACAACCGGATCCGCCAGGTACTGGGCTACCCCGCGGTCTTCCTCGGCTCGTCACCGAGCCGGGCGCCGAGCATCTACCACTTGATGAGTCGGCTGGACTTGGGCGACCGGGTGCTTTATCCGCAGGGTGGGTTCACCCGGCTCATCGAGGTGATCGCAGCCCTGGCCGAAAAGCACGGCGTGCGGCTGCACACCGGCGCAGAGGTCAGCAGGATCCTCACCCGCGACGGCTCACGCGGTGGCCGCGCGCAGGTGACAGGCGTGGAGTACGCCGTGGCCGGCGCCAGCGAGCGCCGCACCCTGGGCGCCGATGTGGTCGTCGGCGCGGGGGACCTGCATCACCTTGAGACGGCGCTGCTCCCGCCCTCGCTCCAGACCCACCCGGAGGGGGCGTGGAAGCGCCGCTCGCCCGGGCCAGGCGCGGTCCTGGCAATGCTCGGCGTGCAGGGGCGGCTCCCCGAACTGGCACACCACTCGCTCTTCTTCACCTCCGACTGGGAGCAGAACTTCGGGGACATCTTCGGGCGCGACGCCCGCATCCCCGAGCCCGCCTCGATCTACGTCTGCAAGCCGTCGCAGACCGATCCGACCGTGGCCCCGGAGGGGAGTGAGAACCTCTTCATCCTCGTGCCGGTGCCGGCGGACGTCTCCATCGGCCGTGGCGGGGACGACGGGGAGGGGTCCGAGGCGGTGGAGCGGACCGCGGACGCGGCGATCGACCAGGTGGCCGCCTGGGCTGGGGTTGGTGACCTGCGTGACCGCATCCGCGTGCGGCACACGGTCGGTCCCGAGGACTTCGCCGTCCGCTACAACTCATGGCGCGGCGGTGCGCTCGGCCTCGAGCACACCCTGCGCCAGAGCGCCTTCTTCCGCCCGGGCAACGTCTCGTCCAAGGTGCAGGGGCTCTTCTTCGCCGGATCCACTACCGTGCCAGGTGTGGGACTCCCAATGTGCTTGATCAGTGCCGAGCTCGTGCTCAAGCGGTTAAGCGGCGACCGGTCGGCGCTGCCGGTGGGCGGGTGAGGCGCATGCCGCACCAACCGCCGTCGGCGGCGCGAGCCTGATGGGCCTGCAGCAGTGGTCGTATGTCGCCATGCTGGCCTTCTGCCTGATCGGGACGCTGCCGCTGGTCCCCGCCTTCCGCCTGCGGGTGCTGCGGCAGCCGGGACGCCTGCTGCTCACCATCGCCCTGGCTGGGTCGCCGTTCCTGCTCTGGGATCTCTACGCCACGCATGCAGGGCACTGGTGGTTCGACGCCGCCCAGACCCTGCCCTGGCGCGTGGCCGGTATGCCTCTTGAGGAGATCGCCTTCTTCGTCGTCATCCCCGTGGTCTCGGTGCTGACCTTCGAGGCCGTGAAGGTGGTCCTGCGCCCGGCTCACGGTCACCGCCGACGCCAGCACGAGGACGCCCGATGACCTACACCGCGCTGGCCGTCGTGGGAGTGCTGACGGTGGTCTCCTTGGACCGATGGGTGGCACGTACTCGGCTCACCAGCCTGAAGACCTGGTGGGTCGCCTACGGGATCATCTTCTTCTTCCAGCTGCTGACCAATGGGTGGCTGACCGGCCGCCGCATCGTCCGCTACAACCCCGACATGATCATCGGCAACGACCGTGTCACGGTTCTCGGGCAGGGTCGGATCGTTTTCGCGCCAATCGAAGACCTGGCGTTCGGCTTCGCCCTCGTGCTGCTGTCGTGCGTGGTGTGGGTGTGGCTGGGCCGTCGAAGCGGGGATGAGCAGACGTGAGCGCCTCGGGACGGTTGCAGGAGATGAGGCCCACCGAGCTGGGCATTCCCGGCCCGTCCTCCCTGGACATGGCGCGAGCCTTCCGCTCGGTCCGCTCCGACCCGCTCTCCTTCCTGGTGAAGGTCACCCAGCAGTACGGCGACCTGGTGGCCTTCCCGGTGCCGGGCTCGCCCGCGCTCCTGCTCAATGACCCGGCCGACATCCGCCACGTGCTGCAGACCTCGGCGCGCCACTGGGGCAAGCAGACCGTGCAGTACGCCGCCCTGGCGCGGGTCACCGGACCAGGGTTGTTGGCCTCGTCCGAGCCGAACTGGATCGAGCACCGACGCCTGGCCGCCCCTGCCTTCCACCATCAGCGACTCGAAGCGGTGAGCGACCAGGTCCGCGCGGCCGCGGACGTCGCGATCTCTGCCCGGATCGGCGCAACACCGGCCGCCGGGACGACGGTGGACGTCGCCACCCTCATGCACCGCATCGCCCTGGACGCCGTCGGTCGGGCTCTTTTCTCCGCCGACCTCTCGGGACACGCCCAGCAACTCCTGGACGCGACGAGTGACGCGGCCGAGCTGGTGGTCCGCCTGGGTCGGTCGATCCTGCCGACCGCGTCGTGGGCCCCAACGCGGACCAACGTGCGACTGCGCTCCACCCGGCGTCGCCTCGACGCCATCACCTTCGAGCTCATCGCGCAACGCCGTACACATGGCGGGCTGTCATCGAGTGGCTCGCATGGCCAGGATCTCCTGGGCCTCCTCCTGGACAGCGGCCTGACCGACCGCGAGATCAGCGACGAACTGGTCACCATGGTCATCGCCGGCCACGAGACCGTGGCTGCGGCGCTCACCTGGACCCTGATGCTGCTTGCCGAACACCAGCCGGTGCAGGACCGGGTCCGCGCCGAACTTGTCGCGCACGATGGACCGGTCTCGATGCTCGCCCACCGCGACACGCTCGCGTGGACCCGAGCCGTCGTCGACGAGGCCCTGCGCCTCTACCCGCCCGCCTGGGCGATCTCGCGAC
>JAUNUZ010000183.1:4378-5569 GCA_030537915.1 Micrococcales bacterium | reverse complement strand
TGGGCGTAGCGCAACCCGAGCACCTGGCAACCTGCGGCGGCTCGTTCCTTCACGGCGGCCAGGTCCGCAGGGCTCAGGTTGAGGTCCTGCGAGCACCACCGTGAAACCCGCGTCAACGACCTCCTGCGCGAAGGCGATCACCTTCGGGGTGAGGCCCGGGATCTCGTGAATGATGATCACGCCGGGGCCGCTGCCTGTGCGGTAGGTCCGATGAGTGCTCTCTTTGTGGGAGTGATCGCCCTTGGTCCAGCTATCGAGGAGAGTCATGCTCTGATCCTGCCCGGAGTCCCTCGTGGGAGGCTCAGTGCGTGGACGACTCAGGCGAGCAGGTCAGCACCAAAAGCTTCGGTGCTCGCTGGTGGATCACTGATCGGTGCGGGCGGGTGGTGGTGGCACAGTTCCCGAACCCCGCGATCGCGGTCTGGCTGTTCAGCCTCGTGGTGGGCTGGACCGGGCTGCTCGACGGCAAGCGGGAGGACACGCTGGAGCTGGTCGGCTCCGGAGCGTTGGTCGTCTGGGCGCTCGACGAACTGGTGCGGGGGTCCAGCCCATTGCGACGCCTGCTGGGCGCGGTGGTGCTCGGCTTCCAAACGATCCGCCTCTTCGGATGAGGGATTTACCCAGCTTCCTGCCACTTTGCCCAGGCGCACATGCGGTGTCTTGAAGCGTTCGCTTCGATCCGTGCGAGCGGGACGATAGGTACATCTCCCGACAACGGGAGGTGCCGCACAGGTCTTCCTAGGTGGGCTGGGCCGCCAGCCGTAGAGCGAGTGCCTCGAGAATAAGGTCGAGTCCGAACGTGAACTCGTGCCCGAAGTCGTAACCGGGCTGGAGATAGTAAGAGTTCGTCATCTCCACCAGGTGTGCGTAGTCGCCCGTCGCCATCCGCTCCGCCATGGGGCCAGCCACGTCGCCGACGGTTGCCGAACCGCTGAACGGTAGCGATGATTCTTGGACCGCGAACCCGTAGACGTAGGCATCGAGCAGCGCATATGCGTGGGCTGTCAGCTCCTGGGAGAAGCCGGCGGCGATAGCCGGGCGCGGTGATGTGCTCGGTGGCGAACTCGACGAGGTGGGGGTATTCACCCTCGACGAAACTCGCCATGATCGATTCGGCTACATCAGACACCTGCCCCGGCGCGCCGGCTGGGTCGAACGGCATGGACACCTCCTGGAGGACGAAGCCGTGCT
>JAUNUZ010000183.1:0-4368 GCA_030537915.1 Micrococcales bacterium | reverse complement strand
AGACATAGGCGTCGAGCACCGCATAGGCCAGACCGGCCTGGCTCAGTGACAACCCGCGCCCCGTAGCGCGCCAAGGACGGCGTCGTGATGCTTCAGCGTCGCAGGCCCCGGACTCGTGCGGGTCTCCAACAGCGCCAGCGCCCATGGATGCCCGTGCAGCACCGCGCGTGCGGAATGGGCGCGTCGACGCATTTCTGCGCGCCAGTCTCGGCCGACACGGGGAAGCTCGATCTTCGCGAAGACGAGATCCACGATCCCGTCGAGGACCGCATTCTTGGTGGCCACGTAGTGGTAGAGGGACATCGGCTTCATCTCCAGCGCCGCAGCAAGCGAACGCGGGAGCGAGTCGGCGCTCGCGCCTACCTGAGCGCCCGGTTGGTCGAGGCAGTCGTCCTAGCAGCCGCGCTGCTGCCCGCGATCGACACGGACCGCGCCTTCTGGGTCGCAATGCTGGTGCTCGGCGCAGGCAGCGTGCCCTTCTGCTTGGCTCTCGCGCCAGCGGCTGGTGCCGCGCCCGCTCGCCGTCCTGGGGATCCTTGGCTACCCGGTGCTCGCGCTCGGCGCGGTCCTGGAGCTCGGCGGACTCGCGGTGGGTTACTGGTTCTTCATACCCGGCGGATTGTTCGAGGTCGCCCTCGGTGTGCTGCTCACCCTTCGCGGATTCCGCGCCCATCGGCCGCCGATCAACGCGCCAGGTGTCGGTGCGGGCGTCTAGCGTGGCGCTCGTGACCTCGACGACAGCCTGCTCCTCCCACAGCGCTCCTATTCCCGCTGGTGGGTCAGCAACCGGGTCGGCCGCAGACCCGACCCCTGCGCCTGGGCCCATCCTGGATTCAGAGCGTCGCGCGGTCGCGGACCGGGTGCTCACCGCCCTCGCCGGTCCAGACGCGCACCTGCGGCCGGACCAGGAACGGGCCGTGGCTGCGCTGCTCGAACCCGGTGCCCGAGCCCTGGTCGTGCAGGCCACCGGGTGGGGCAAGTCCGCGGTCTACTGGGTGGCGACCGCGCTGCGCCGTGCCCAGGGTGCCGGTCCTTCGCTCGTCGTGTCGCCCCTGCTGGCCCTCATGCGCGACCAGGTCGCGGCCGCGCGCCGAGCCGGGCTCCGCGCCTATACGGTCAACTCGGGCAACATCGGGCAGTGGTCGACGATCGAGGCTGCGCTCGCAGCCGACGAGGTCGACGTGCTGTTGGTGTCTCCGGAGCGGCTGGCGAATCCAGGCTTCGGCACCCGGGTCCTGCACGCTCTCGCCGACCGGCTCGGCCTTCTCGTCGTCGACGAGGCGCACGCCGTCTCGGACTGGGGACACGACTTCCGCCCCGACTATCGGCGCGTCGCCGACGTGCTGCGCGAGCTGCATCCCGACACGCCGGTCTTGGCGACGACCGCGACCGCCAACGCCCGCGTCACGGCTGACGTCGCGGCCCAACTCGGTCCGGCGACGCTCATCCTGCGCGGGGCGTTGGCGCGGTCCTCACTCGAACTCGTCACCCTGCCGCCGATGACGCCCGTCCAGCGGTATGCGTGGGTCGCCGAGCATCTGCCCAGCCTGCCCGGTAGCGGCATCGTCTACGTTCTGACGATCGCGGACGCCGAGCGCCTCGTCGAGGCGATCCGCGCCGTCCACGGGGTGGACTATCCGGTTGCCGCGTACAGCGGTCGCCTCGACGTCGGCGACCGGGAGCGCCTAGAGGACGACCTGCGCGACAACCGGGTCAAGGCACTCGTTGCCACGTCGGCGCTCGGGATGGGTTACGACAAGCCCGACCTCGGGTTCGTCGTGCACGTCGGTGCTCCGCCCTCACCGGTCACTTACTACCAGCAGGTCGGTCGCGCCGGGCGGGCCATCGACCACGCGCTCGTCGCCCTGCTGCCGTCCGGGGCCGACGCAGGGATCTGGGAGCACTACGCGACGTCGACGCTGCCCGATCCCCAGCAGTGCGAGCGGCTGCTGGCCGCGCTGAGCGTCACGACCGAGGCCGGGCAGGCCGTCTCCGTCGTGCAACTCGAGGCGTCCACGGGGATCCGGCGGGGTCGCGTCGAGCTCATGCTCAAGCAACTCGCCGTCGACCAAGCCGTAGACCGCCGCGCCGACGGCTGGGTGCGAACAGGGCGGCAGTGGGCCTACGACGAGGCCCATTACGACGGCATCCTCGCGGTCCGGCGACGCGAAGCGGACATTATGCGCAGGTATCTGGCCGGGCGGGACTGCCTCATGCAGTTGCTCCAGAGCGCCCTCGACGATCCCGCCGCCCGCCCGTGTGGCCGCTGCTCCGTGTGTCGTGGCGCGCTACCGGCGACAGTCAACGCATCGGCCTCGGCGGAGGTCGTAGCGACCGTCACCCGGTGTCTGCGCGGGCAGCCCCTCGTCCTGGATCCCCGCAAGATGTGGCCCGGGGGAGCCTTCGGCGCACGGGGGCGGATCCCTTCGGCGCTCGCGGCCCAGCAGGGACGAGTCCTCGTGCACGCAGACGCGCCGGAATGGCAGAGTGTCATCGAGGGGTGCCTGCGGGTCGACGGGGAGCCGCCCGCGGGCCTGCTGGAGGCCGCCGTGGCCACGCTCGTGGAGTGGTCCGGGTCGTGGGCACAGCGCCCCGCGGTCGCGCTCGACCTTGCGGCCGGGGGATTGCCATGCGTCGTCTCAGCGGTCACGGACCACCTGGCGACGGTCGGGCGGCTGGAGCGTGCCCGTCTGAGCGTCCGGGCGCCCGCCGCACTGCCTCGCGACGCGGGGGGCGCGCAGGAGGCGGCCGGCTGGCGCGAGGCGTTCGCCGCAGCGAGCCTGCCCGTAGCTCAGATAGCGGACCGTTCTGTGCTCCTGGTCGTTGACGCGACGTCGTCGCAATGGCCGATCACTGTGGCGGCGGCGGCGCTGCGTGAGGCCGGGGCCACTCAGGTGTTGCCGCTGCTGGTGCACCGGCTGCCGTGACCGGCCGCAGTGCGCTCGCCACGGCCGGGAGACACGACGAGGCGGGGTGTGCGATCGAGCGATCCGCAACGAGGCGAAGGTAGGGCAGCCAAACCTAACCTCGTAGGGTCTAGGCTCATGTCATGACGGTCGTGATCAAGCCTGCGCACCCCGTTGCGGCTGCCTCTGCGCACTCGTCCGCGCGCGTCCGCGGGTTGGGCGTGGGGGTTGACGACGCGATGACGTGCGGGGTCTGCCCGCTCGCGGACGCGCCCGAGCGCTGCGACCTGCGATGCACGGGCCTCGACGTCCCGAACCGCACGCGCCAACGGATGGCGGAGCTCGGCCTGCGCCTCGGCGCCTCGGTTCGTGTCCAGTCGCGCACGAGCGGACGCGGGTTCGTGCTCTCCGTCGCAGGGGCTCGCGTCGCGATCGACGCCGCGACGGCGGCCGGTATCCTCGTGCGCTCGGTCCCGACGACCGGGTCTGGCCAGCTCGCGTCGGCATCCGCGTGACCGACACCCTCAACGACAACGAGGGCACAGCGCCGACCCGGGCGCAGCACCTGGCGCCGCGGATCTCCAGGCCGTCCTGTCACGGCGACGGGCCCGGCGAGACAGCCGGACCCGAAGTGCCTCGAATCGCGTTGGTCGGCGCCCCGAACGTCGGAAAATCCACTCTCTTCAATGCCATCACCGGAGCGCGCCGAACGGTCGGCAACTGGCCCGGGACGACCGTCGAGGTCGGCTCCGGAGTCTGGCCGGCCGCTACCGATGCAACACGCGGCCGTTCCTCGGTCGCCGCTCGAGCCAACGACGCGGACCCGCGCTGCCACCCCGACGCATGCCCGAGCGACGGCGACCAGCTGATGACGGTGCTCGACCTTCCGGGGGCCTACAGCCTGGATCCCCTGTCACCGGACGAGGAACTGACGCGAGACCTCCTCGTAGGTCCGCGCAGGCCCGACGTCGTCGTCGCGACCGTCGATGCGGCTCATCTGGCACGCAGCCTGTATCTCGTCGCCCAGCTCGTGGAACGCGCAGTCCCCACCGTCGTGGCGCTGACGATGCTCGACGTGGCCCGTCGCCACGGTCTGAGCGTCGATGCGGCAGCGCTCGCCGAAGCCATCGGATGCCCGGTCATCGTCGTGGACCCGCGGCGACGCACCGGAACTGCCGCGCTCGCTGTCCAGGTGCGTCGGGTCGTTCGCGAGTGCCGCAGCAGGCCGGGGGGTACCGGGCCCCTCGGCAGCGGCTCGGACAGTGTCCAGCTGACGGCGTCCGCCAGCGCCTGCGATGCCGCCGAGTACGGAGACGACCTGGAGCTGGCAGATGCCCGGTTCGAGTGGATCGAGCGGGCCGTCGCGGCTTCGGCCCGACGGGAGCGACCCGAGGGTGAGACCTGGTCGGACCGGCTAGATCGGGTCGTCACTGCCCCGGTCCTTGGCCCCCTCATCTTCCTG
>JAUNUZ010000182.1 GCA_030537915.1 Micrococcales bacterium | reverse complement strand
CCCTGCGACGAGCCCAACGCTCTTGGTGCTCAGGCCCTTGCCGCCGCTCTCGTGCCGGGTGGACCTGCCTTGGACCTGGACGGGCTTTTGAGTCATGGCGTCTCCTCAGTCGATGTGCTGGACGATGCATCGCCGCCGCTGCCTTCCAGGTGGGCACCGGCGGGGACCGCGACCACCGGGACACTGACGGCGCGCAAGATAGCGTGCGCCGTGCTCCCGAGGGAGAATCGTCGCTGTTTGGCCAGGCGGCTGGAGCCGATCAGGAGGATCGATGCCTCGTTCCAGGCGACGGACTCTACGGCGGCGCGGATCCCCCCGCGAGCCATGACGATCTGGGTCGAGGCGGGGGCACCGTACTTCTCGACGGCCTCTTCGAGCATCCGTTCGACGTGTCCGCGCACGAACTCGGCCGGGTCGGCGCCATCGACGGAGGCGCCACCGGACTGCTGCTCGCCGCCTGGCGCCGCTTTGGCAGCCTTGCCGGCGCCATCGAGGTCGACCATGGTGATGAACCGCACGGGGAGGTCTCGACGCGCGGCCACCTGAACGGCCTCCTCGAGGAGCTTCTTGCGGCCACTGAGCATCCCGACCGCGCAGTCGATGTGTTCGATGCGCCCCGGCGCTCGGTAGCTGCGCGGCACGAGCGTCACGGGCCGCGTCGCGCGGTTCAGCAGCGTCGTGGCGACGGTCCCGAGCTGGTGTCGGCGCACGAGTCCAGAGCTGCCGGCCCCGATGACGATGAGTGCCGAGTCCAACTCATCGGCCGTGGTCATCAGCCCCCTGGCGACCGAGGGACCGAAGCGGACGTGAATCGCCACCTCGACACCCGGCGGCACGGTAGCCGCGGCCTCCTCGAGCCAAACCCTGGACTTCTGCGCGATCAACTCCTCGTCGCGTCCGACCGGCGGATAGGCCGGGGCGTAGGTGCTGTGCTCGCGGACGACGAAGACGAGGTCGAGCGCCGCGCCGAAAGACTGCGCGAGCGTGATCGCCAGGCTCAGCGCGTCCTGTCCCCGTTCGTTCGGGCGGTAGCCGACGAGGTACCGGATCTCGCTCACTTTCCAGCCTCCGATGCGGTGCCCAACGCGTCGGAGATCTCGCCGGCGCTGAAGTGGCCCATCCGCACGGCCCCGTCGACGTGCTGGAAGCCCGCGCCGGCCAGGTCGGAGGAGGCGAACCGGATCGGTCCGACTGGGGAACGCAGGTCGTTGCCGTAGCGGTGCAGCCCACCGAGGTCGAAGCTCGTGCCGTAGGCGCCGCGGGTCCACTCCTCGCTCCCCCAGTCGGACTCGTAGTAGACGTCCGGCGTGAGCGCCTGCGGCCCGAGGAAGTCGGCGATGCCGGCCAAGATGGTCGCGCGTCGCTCGTCGGCGCTCAGTGTGAACATCTCGTCCGCGCGAGAGTCTGGGACGAAGGCCACCAAGGTGCCTCGGTCGTCGCCGTGGTTGGTGTTGTCGTAGACCTCCTGCACGACCCGGCCCGCCCCGAAGCACGAGCCGGACAGTCCCTCTTCGCGCCAGAACGAAGTGGGGTAGACGGCATGCACCTTGATGACGAGCCCGAAGCTCTGGTGCTGGTGCATCTGCTGCTGTCGGCGCGGCAGCGGTGGCTCGTAGGAGATCCGCGAGTAGAGGTTCGGCGGCACGGCCACGAGCGCCTGCTTCGCGTTGACCGTGACGGGACCATCGGGGCCGTCGGCGACGGCTCGGACCCCGTCCTCAGCCCACATCAGCGTGCGAACGGGGCTCGCTAGGCAGACCTGTCCACCGTCGGCCTCCAACTCTTCGGCCAGGCGTTCACTGACGCGCTGCATCCCTCCGACGACGCGCAGGTCGAGGATGAAGTCCTCGTCGACGAGATGGCTGAACGAGCCGGCCGAGGCCGCCATGAGCCCCGCCTGGAGGGCCGAGAAGGCGTGGACCGGCTTGGTCAGCATCCCTCCGCCGATGAAATAAGCGATATTGCGACGCGCTTCCTCGTCGTCGCTACGCTCCTTGAGCCAGTTCTCGAACGAGATCGAGTCCAGGTACGCGGCCTGCGGGTGCGCCCACGCGCGGTCGGGGTCGATGCTCGCCGCAAGTTCATCCAAAGCGGCGACGAGCCGACCCATCTCAGCCTGGGTCTGCTGCGACACCGGGAAGTCCTCCCCGCTGAAGCGGGTCGCCGCACCGCCCAGCGGCACGTAAATACTGTCACCGGCGCGATAGCGAGGGAAGGTCTCCAGTCCGAGCTCCGCCACGAGCGCGCTGAGGGCGGTCTGGTCCGGCGAGATCCACTGGCCACCGATCTCGAGCATCGCGCCCTCGATGGTGCGCGTCCACGTGCGGCCGCCGACGCGATCGCGGGCTTCGAGAACGGTCACGGTGCGGCCGGCGCGGCGAAGCTGCGCCGCCGCGACGAGGCCGGTGACGCCGGCGCCGATGACGACGACATCGCTCGTGAGGTCGATGGGGGTAGGCATGTAGCTCCTTCAGAAATGGGCTGCTCGACGCCTCAATGCGACGCCGGGATCCGGACTGGCCCAATAATGGCGTCACAAACACTCTCCTGACAAGACCCACACGACGGAATCCGCATCCTTAGACCCTGTTTCATCCGTGTTCTTCGAGAGTCGCCTAGGTTCTGATGCGGATTCGTGAGGATGCGGCTAGCCTGTCGGAATGCCAGAGGGACCCCCTGGCGAACCCACGCACGCGCAAGGAGACCTTCCGTGACTGAGAACCCCCGCACCCTGAGGAACTTCGTCGATGGCGAGTATGTCGAGGCCCGAGGCGAGGAGCGGATGGAGCTCGTCAGCCCGGTCACCGCGAAGGTCGTCGCCACGACGCCGATGAGTTCCGAGGCCGACGTCGACGCCGCCTACGCCGCAGCCGACCGCGCCTTCGAGTCGTGGGGACGCACCACCCCCGCAGAGCGTCAGTCGGCGCTGCTCAAGATCGCCGACGCGATCGAGGCGCGCGCCGAGGAGTTCGTGCACCTCGAGGCCGAGAACACCGGCAAGCCGTACGCCCTGACGGCCTCCGAAGAGGTGCCGGTCATGACCGACCAGATCCGCTTCTTTGCGGGCGCCGCGCGTGTGCTCGACGGCCTCGCCAGTTCCGAATACATGGCTGGGCACACCTCATGGATCCGGCGCGAGCCGATCGGAGTCATCGGCCAGGTCACGCCCTGGAACTACCCCATGATGATGGCCGTCTGGAAGTTCGCACCGGCGCTGGCCGCAGGCAACACCGTCGTCCTCAAGCCAAGCGACACCACGCCCGAGACGACCCTGCTGCTCGCCGAGATCGCGTCGGAGTTCCTGCCTGCGGGAGTCTTCAACGTCATCACCGGCGGCCGCGACACCGGCCGCGCGCTCGTGGCCCACAAGACCCCGCAGATGGTCTCGATCACGGGGTCGGTACGGGCGGGGATGCAGGTCGCAGAAGCAGCGGCGCACGACGTGAAGCGGGTCCATCTCGAGCTCGGTGGCAAGGCACCGGTGATCGTCTTCGACGACGCCGACCTCGAGGCTGCGGTGGAAGGCATCGCCACGGCCGGCTACTTCAACGCGGGCCAGGATTGCACCGCGGCGACGCGCGTGGTCGCCGGCTCGGGCATCTACGACGACTTCGTCGCAGCGCTGGCAACCTACGCCAGGGACCACGCCAAGGTCGGCCTGCCACAGGACGACGAAGCCCTCCTCGGCCCGGTCAACAACGCCAACCAGCTCGAGCACGTGTCGGGCTTCGTGTCGCGGCTGCCCGACCACGCCCAAGTGGCGGCGGGTGGCAACCGGGTGACGGCGCTGGGAGACGGCTACTACTTCGAGCCGACCGTGCTGGCCGGGCTGCACCAGGATGACGAGGCGATCCAGACGGAGATCTTCGGCCCGGTCATCACGGTGCAGAAGTTCTCCGACGAGCACGAGGCCCTGGCCTTGGCCAACGGCGTCGACTTCGGGCTCGCCTCCTCGGTGTGGACCAAGGACTTCGGCCGCGCCATGCGTATGAGCTCACGCCTGGACTTCGGCTGCGTGTGGATCAACACTCACATTCCGTTGGTGGCCGAGATGCCGCACGGCGGGTTCAAGCACTCCGGCTACGGCAAGGATCTGTCGGTGTACGGCCTCGAGGACTACACGCGGATCAAGCACGTCATGGCCAACATCTCCAGCTGATCCAGCCGCGGCTGCGCGATCCGTCAGCGGATCCGCCCGGCCGCGGCGGGCGGATCCAGTCCAAGGGGTGCTCCGGTCCGCGTGGGACGATCCACGTGCGGACCGGAGCGCGTCCTACCCCTTATGCAGCACGGACCGCAGGGCCTCGAGGACGGCGGGGTCCTCGATCGTCGAGGGAACCATCGCCTCCTGACCGTCCGCCATCTGGCGCATCGTCTTGCGCAGGATCTTGCCGGACCGGGTCTTGGGCAGGCCGTTGACGATGTCGATGACGCGCAGGGCGGCGACCGCGCCGACCTCGTCGCGCACGCGCTGGACCAGTTCCTTCTTCAACACCTGCTCGGCGGCCTCGTCGAGATCGACGCCCGCCTTGAGCACCACGAGCGCCCGCGGGATCTGGCCCTTGAGCTGGTCGGCGACTCCGATGACTGCGCATTCGGCCACCCTGGGATGGCCCGCAAGTGCCGACTCGATCGAGCCTGTCGAGAGCCGGTGACCGGCGACGTTCAGCACGTCGTCGGTACGTCCCATCACGAAGACGTAGCCGTCCTCGTCGACGTAGCCGCCATCACCGCTGAGGTAGTAGCCCTCATGCGCCGACAGGTAGGAGCTGATATAGCGGTCGTCGTCCTGCCACAGCGTCGGGAGCGTCCCGGGCGGCATGGGCAGCTTCAGGCAGATAGCTCCGTCGGTCCCGGCCGGGACCTCGTGGCCCTGCTCGTCGAGGATCTTCACGTCATATCCCGGCGCCGGCACGGTCGGGGAACCTGGCTTGACCGGCAGTTCCTCGATGCCGACGGGGTTGGTCGCGATAGGCCAGCCAGTCTCGGTCTGCCACCAGTTGTCGATGACCGGGACGCCGAGCTTCTCGCGGGCCCACTCGTAAGTGTCCGGGTCGAGCCGCTCCCCCGCGAGGAAGAGCCGCCGGTGGCTCGACAGGTCGTAGTCGCGCATGAGCGCGCCGTCGGGATCCTCCTTCTTGATCGCCCGGATCGCCGTGGGTGCGGTGAAGAGCGAGACGACCCCGTACTTCTCGATGACCCGCCAGAACGCGCCGGCGTCCGGAGTGCCGACCGGTTTGCCCTCGTAGACGATCGTCGTCGCCCCCGCGAGCAGGGGCGCGTAGACGATGTAGGAGTGCCCGACGACCCAGCCGACGTCGCTCGCTGCCCAGAAGACCTCGCCGGGCGCGATCCCGTAGAGGTTGGGCATCGACCACGTGAGCGCCACCGCGTGCCCGCCGTTGTCGCGGACAATCCCCTTCGGCTTGCCGGTCGTGCCCGATGTGTAGAGCACGTACAGCGGATCGGTTGCGTTGACCTCCACGCACTCAGCGGGATGGATCGCGTCACTGCCCATCATGGTCGCCCAGTCGAGGTCCTTCTCCCCCAGCTCGGCCACCGCCTCGGACCGCTG
>JAUNUZ010000181.1 GCA_030537915.1 Micrococcales bacterium | reverse complement strand
GCGCTGCAGCGGGGGCGCGAGCTGACGCTCGCAGCGACCATCCTGCCCGGCAGCCGACTCACCGAGGACGCGCTCCTGGACCTGCCGGACTGGGAGCTCAACGTCGCGCACACCGCCGTCACCCGCGACTGGGCGGCCGGCGAACACCGTCTCATCGTCACGGACTACCGGCAGCGAGCTGCGGCCGAGGATGGCCACGGTGCTGAGTTCGCCTCTGGGCACGACGGGCAGGGGGACTGCGACGGCGTTCCCCGCAGCCAGGACGACGGCTCTTGGGAGGGCGTCTCGGGGGTGCAGGGGTGGGGACCGGCCACGGTGGGTGCAGATGCCGGCGGAGCGCACCAGATGCCGGCCCAGCCGGGGCAGGAGCCCGTCCAGACCCGGACCCGCGGCCGGTTCGGTCTTCGACGGCACAGGCCCGTCATCGCCACCATCGAGCGGGAACGTATCGGACTCGCCGACTTCTTCGGGCGTGGGGACTGATCGGCGCCCCGAGCCCGCCTGGGCCTACGGACGCAGGTCCAGGCGGGCTCGCCTCGCCCATACGCCGGAGCTGCCCCGTCGGTGGCTGCCGAGCAGGTGGGTGTCGACCACGCCGACCGCCTCCATCAGCGCGAAGATCGTCGTCGGCCCCACGAAGGCGAAGCCGCGCCGCTTGAGCTCCCGCGCGAGGGCGATCGACTCCGCTGAACTACTCGGAACCTCGGCCTGAGTGATCGGTGCAGGTGTCTGCGTCGGCTGGAAGGACCAGACGAGATCGGGTAGCCCACCCTGCGGACGCAGCCGGATCGTCGCCCCCGCATTGCCGATTGTCGCCTCGATCTTGCGTCGGTTGCGCACGATCCCGGGATCGCCCATGAGGCGCTCGACCTGGGCGGGCCCGTAGCCCGCCACAGCGTCCGGATCGAAGTCGTCGAAGGCCGCGCGGAAGGCGGGACGCTTGCGAAGGATCGTCGCCCACGACAGGCCCGACTGGAACGCCTCCAGGCTCAGCCGCTCAAAGAGCCCTCGCTCGTCGCGCACCGGCATGCCCCACTCGGTGTCGTAGTACTCCCGCAGCAGCGGGTCTCGCGACGCCCATCGCGGACGGCCCAGGCCGTCGTCTCCGATGGCTACCTCGGTATCGGGATGGGTCTCCTCTGGCACCCGCGTCTCGTCCATGGTCGAACTCTGGCAGCCGGCACCGACAGCCACGGATCGCATGCGCCGTTGCGCACGCTCCCGTGCACCGCAGCGTCCGGGAATCGATCAGGTGGGCAGGCAGTCGGGTTCGTCGACAAGCCGGGTGAGCAGCCGGACGAGCTCGCGGCGATCGGCTGCCGACATCCCGTTCGTGTAGTCGTGGATCACGGCCCGGCGCATCGCGTCGGTCCGCGCCAGGACGGCCTCGGCCGCATCGGTGACCTCGACGATCATGGCGCGCCGATCGATCGGATCGGGCTTGCGGCATACCAACTCCCGGTCGGCCAGGCCGTCGATGACCTCGGTCGCGGAGCGCGGCGCGATGCGCAGGCGGCGGGCGAGTTCCCCCGCTCGCATGGGACCGTCCCGCTCGATCATCCGCAGCGCCCGAGCCTGGTGGGGTGGCAGATCGCCGATCTGGAGGCGCTGCGCCATCCGCCGCCGGTAGCCGCGGAAGGACCGTGGAATGAGGTCCGCCAGAGCCGCCTCGATCTCGTCGTCGTGCATGCGGGAATGTTAGTCGCAGCCATGATGTTCGCCTCATAGTGAGGTAACCTCATAAACGACGAACGGGTCACCTGAAGGACGAGCCGGTCACGATCACCTCTAAGGGAAAGGGTGCAACGCCACACGATGACGACCACTTCTGCCACCCGCTCGGCGCCGAGCCGCGGCGGCCACCCCACGGCATCCTGGGGAAGCGGCCCCGTTCGCCCCGTCGGCCGCTCCGCGCGCATCGATCCGCGCGACCGCGCCCAACTCGACGAATCGCCGGTCTCGTTCCGGCGCGTGACCGGCCTCTTCCGACCCTTCCGCGCGCAGGTGTCCGTCGTGACGCTCATCATCGTCGCGACCTCCGTGCTCGGTATGGTGCAGCCCTTCCTCATCCGCTCGATCGTGGACGACGCGATCCCGCACCAAGATGTGCGGCTGCTGCTCATCGCGGTAGGCGCGATGGTCGCGGCCACCGTCGTGACCCAACTCTTGGGCGTACTCCAGACGTGGATCTCCAGCCGAGTCGGCCAGGGAGTCATGCATCACCTGCGCACGCGGGTCTTCGACCACCTCGAGCGCCAGTCGCTCTCCTTCTTCACCCGCACGCGGGGCGGAGAGGTGACCTCGCGGCTCACGAACGACGTCGGTGGGATGCAATCCGTTGTCACCTCGGCCGCGACCTCGATCGCCTCGAACTTCACGACGGCCGTTGCGACCTGCGTCGCCATGGTCGCGCTGAGCTGGCGACTCTCGCTGCTCAGCCTGCTGGTTATCCCGCCGTCGATCTGGCTGACCCGCCGGGTCGCGCTCGTGCGCCGGGACATCACCGCTAAATTGCAGCGCCGCCTGTCCGACCTCAACGCCCAGATCGAGGAGTCGCTCTCGGTCAGCGGTGCCCGATTGAACAAGACGCTCGGGCTGGCCGGCCGCCGCTCGAGCGAGTTCGCCGCGACATCTGGGCAGCTCGTAGACCTTCAGCTGGCCTCCGAGCTCGCCGGACGGTGGCGGATGGCGACGATGCAGATCATCTTCGCGCTGATCCCGGCCCTCATCTACCTCGTCGCCGGGCTTCCCGCGACAAGCGGCGGTATGACGATCGGCACGCTCATCGCCTTCACAACGCTCCAGGGTGCGATCTTTCGCCCGCTCATGGGGCTGCTCAACACCGGCGCCGACTGGGTCGCCTCGATGGCGCTGCTGTCGCGTATCTTCGGCTACCTCGACCTGCCGGTCGATGTGCCCGAGCCCGCTCACCCCGTCGTGCTCGACCCGGCCGGCGCCCGGGGAGAGGTCCGCTTCGAGGACGTGACCTTCGCCTACCCGCAGGCCGACACGACCGCACTGGACGCCGTGAGCGTCACCGCCGCGGCCGGTTCGGCGCTCGCCCTCGTCGGCGTCACCGGTTCGGGCAAGTCGACATTCGCCGCTCTGGTTTCAAGGCTCTACGACCCAACGGCCGGCCGGGTCACCATCGACGGTGTCGACGTGCGGAGCCTGAGCAGCGACAACCTCGCACGCCTGGTGGGGGTGGTCTCGCAAGAGACCTATCTCGTGCACGCCTCGATCCGGGACAACCTGCTGCTCGCGCGGCCGACCGCCGACGACGCCCAGGTGTGGCGCGCTCTGGAGACCGCGCAGATCGCCGACCTCGTCGCCACCTTGCCCGAAGGGCTCGACACGATCGTCGGCGCCCGTGGCTACCGGTTCTCCGGCGGGGAGCAGCAGCGCCTCGCGATCGCGCGGACCATCCTGCGCGACCCGCGCATCCTCGTTCTCGACGAGGCCACCAGTGCACTGGACAATGACACCGAGCGTGAACTGCAGGCGGCTCTCGACGCGCTCTCCGTCGGCCGCACGACGATCACCATCGCGCATCGACTGAGCACGATCCGAGACGCCGACCAGATCGTCGTCCTCGATTACGGTCGGGTCACCGAGGTCGGCACACACGCCGAGCTGCTCGCGCGGGATGGGCGATACGCCCACCTCTCCCAGGTTGCGAGGGCATCGACCGGCCCGAGCCCCATCGATCGAGTCGCGGTCTGAGGGTGATCCGGGGGCGCGCTGCAGGCCCTGTCGAGTCGGTGGTGGGCACTCTCGCACGTGCCGTCGTGGGTGGCCCGGATGGATACTTCTGCGCCCCCGCCCGGGCGCTGGATCCAGTCGGCTCAGAAGAGGGCCGGCTCGCCGGCGCCCTCGAGAGCGAGCAGCCAGGCCTTGCGGTCCAACCCGCCCGCGAAGCCGGTGAGCCGGCCGGTGCTGCCCACGACCCGGTGGCACGGCACGACGATCGAAATCGGATTGCGGCCGACCGCAGCCCCTACGGCTCGCGCGAGTCTCGGATCGCCGAGCTCGGTCGCGATGGCGCCGTAGGTCATCCGCTCGCCGTAGTCGATGGCTCGCAGCCGATCCCAGACCCGCTGGTGGAATGCCGGGCCGACGGGCGTGAGAGGGAGGTCGAACGAAGTTCGGGCATGGTCGAAGTATTCGGCCAGCTGTCCTGCTACCTGCGACAACAAAGGGTCCACCGCTACCTGCACCTGCTCCCCGAGGGAGTCCTGCCGCGGCGGATGGCGATGGCCCGCAAAGTAGATCCCGCGCAGGCCCTCGCTGTCGGCGCTCAGGGTGAGGGGGCCGAGGGGGCTGCCCAGTAGGGCGTGGCGGACGGTCATGACGCTGCCCTTCGCAATGATGTGCATGCACCGTAGTCGGTGAGCGGCCGCGATCGGTGAGGTCGGCCTCACGTCAGACTCCGTTGATCGCAATCTATCCGTACATATCGGAACAGAGGTAGAGATGCCTAGCGACAGCTCGCGTCAGCCGAGGTGCGTCCCGAAGAAGCTGCCGATGAGGTAGGTCAGCGCGAGCCCGACAGCCCCGCCGATCGTCACCCGCAGAGCCGCCCGCAACGGAGCCGCTCCACCGCTCCAGGCGCCCAGGGCGCCGGTGAGAGCAAGCGCGACGAGCACGATCGCGAAGGTGATCGGGACTCGGATCCCGATGGGGGCCAGCAAAATCGCCAGGACGGGCAACAGTCCGCCGACGATGAACGAGGCGGCCGACGAGACCGCGGCAACCGTCGGGCTCGCGAACGCGTCGGGGTCGATCCCGAGCTCGACGTCGAGGTGCGCCCGCAGGGCGTCCTTCTGGGTGAGCTCGGTCGCGACAGACGTGGCGGTCTCTCGCGATAGTCCTTTCGCCTCGTAGAGTCCGACGAGCTCCTCCAGCTCCGCTTCGGGCTGCTCGCGTAGCTCGCGGCGCTCCTTGGCGACCAGGGCCCGTTCGCTGTCGCGCTGGCTGCTCACCGAGACGTATTCGCCCAATGACATGGAGACCGCGCCGGCAACGAGGCCGGCAACGCCGGCGATCATGACGGGCTGCTGCTCGGTGGTCGCCCCCGCGACACCGATGACCAGCCCCGCTGTGGAGACAATGCCGTCGTTGGCCCCGAGCACGGCTGCCCGCAGCGCGTTGAGCCGGTGCGAGATCGAGGCCATGTGTGGCTCTGGCCCGTGCGCGGGGGCGTCGCTGACGGGCGCCTCGGGGCTCCTCGGCTCGACCGTCGAAGGAGTCTGAAAATCTCTCACGAGATCGAGTCTAGGCTGGTCAGGGCGGTCTGTCATGGAAGGAAAGGCTTGCCTGAAGGTCAGCCCGCCCGTGCTGCGAGGAGCTCCGCGAGCGGTGGGAACGCGGTGTCCGTGTCGTCCTGCCGGGTCCGGACGATGGTGGCAGCGAGGGGTGGATCTGCGACCTACTCAGACCGTCCGACTCGGATCTGCCGAAGTCGCCGGTCGCCGCGAAGACCCCGGTGGGAACGGTGGTCGCCTGGTGGAACGTAAAGAGGGGGCGCAGCGCGTGATCGAGGACGAGGCTGTGCCGGGCGCTGCCCCCGGTCGCGGCGATGAGCACCGGCG
>JAUNUZ010000180.1 GCA_030537915.1 Micrococcales bacterium | reverse complement strand
GCTCTCGGACTGGTCGGTCGGCGACGCCTACCGCACGCGCGCCAAGGGCCTCGACGCGCACTGGCAGCAGGTCGTCGATGAGTGTTATCACCGAGACCAGTCCCCACTGCCCGCGCAGACCGAGGTCTTCGGGGCGCTGAACGAGCTCATGGGGCCGGCCGACGTCGTCATCAACGCTGCCGGCTCGATGCCAGGTGACCTGCAGTGCCTGTGGCGGGCGAGCACGCCGCAGGAATACCACCTGGAGTACGCCTTCTCGTGCATGGGCTATGAGATCCCCGCAGCCATGGGGGTGCGGATGGCCAAGGGCAACGACGGTGAGGTCGTCGCGATCGTCGGTGACGGCACCTATCAGATGCTGCCGATGGAGATCGCCACGATCGTCGCCGAGGGCCTCAAGGTCATCATCGTCCTGCTGCAGAACCACGGTTATGCCTCGATCGGTGCCCTCAGCGAGTCGCGCGGGTCGCAGCGCTTCGGCACGAGGTACCGGATGCGTAACGACGCGACGGGGCGTCTCGACGGCGAGAATGTGCCCTTCGACTTGGCGGCCAATGCCGCGAGTTGGGGCGCGGACGTGTTGCGCTGCAACGGGATCGAGGAGTTCAAGGAAAACTACGCGAAGGCGCGGGCCAGCGAGCGCGCTACGGTCCTCTACATCGAGACCGACCTGCTGGGCCAGAACCCGCCCGGCTCGGCGTGGTGGGACGTGCCGGTGTCGCAGGTCAGTGAGCTGGAGAGCACGCAGCGCGCAAGCGCCGAATACGAGCAGGAGAAGCTCGGCCAACGGCACCACCTGTGACCCCTTCCTGACCGTGCCCGCAAACGACGCCGACGCGTGAGCGTGAGTGCCGCGGGCTTCCTCGCCCTGGCTCTCGGCGCGGTGATGGTCGGCTTCTCCAAAACGGCGATCTCGGGGGCGAGCACCCTTGCGATCGTGATCTTCGCGACGGTGCTGCCGACTCGCGAGTCAACCGGGGCCCTGCTCGTGCTCCTCATGGTGGGCGACATCCTGGCGGTGTGGACCTACCGCGGTCACGCGGAGTGGGCACTCATCCGCCGACTCATCGCCCCCGTGCTGGCTGGGGTAGTCGTCGGGGCTTTCTTCCTGGCGTTAGCACCCGTCGGCTGGCTCAAGCCGGTGATCGGAGGGATCGTCGTCGTCATGTCGCTGATCCAGGTGTGGCGGATGTGGACGGCCGGGCGAGCCGCAGACCCCCGGGCGGCTGCCGCGGATCGAGCCGGGAACCGCGTCGCCCACGCCGGACACGCCGGAGCGGGCACGTTCTTCGGGTCGCTGGCCGGCTTCACCACCATGGTGGCCAACGCGGGTGGTCCCGTCATGACGCTCTACCTGCTGCGCTCCCGCCTGGAGGTCACGAGGTTCGTCGGGACGATGGCCTGGTTCTTCGCGTGCGTCAATGTCACCAAGCTCCCGATCTCCATCGGGTTGGGACTCGTCCGCCCCCAGCGCCTGCTGCTATGCCTGGCGCTCGTGCCGGCCGTCATCGTCGGTGCCGTGATGGGTCGCCTGCTCATTTCACGGATCTCCCGGACCCTCTTCGAGAAGGTGGTCCTCGCCGTCGCGGGGTTGTCCGGTCTCTACCTCATGCTGTCCTGAGGCGGCGGGGTGATCCCCGCGCCCGTCGTCGACGGAGTTGGCACTGACTGTTCGGATGGGTGTTCCATTCGTGACTGGGGCGTATGCCTGCGAAAGGCCGGTGACCTGAATCGCCTTGTGCACGTGGCGGACACGATGGGCCGCCGCCGCAGCCACGGCCTGCGCTTCATCACCAACCGGCCCGGCAACCCGGCCCGTCTCGATCAGGACGCGTTCGCGCGCTCGTGGACCAATGCTCCCGGCGCGACCCAGTAACTGCGGAACCGTGCCTCCGCGCCGTCGTGATAGCGGATCACGCCGGTGCCCGCGGGATCCCCGCGGCGTACCCGCGGGGCTTCGGGATTGCCGAGCATGAGGTGGCGATCCATCGGTGTCGCGTTACCCATGAGGATGCGGGTGCCGTAGGAATCGCGGGTGCTCACGCGCGCGGTGAGTACGCGGGCGGCCACGCGCACGCCGACCCGCTCAAGGCTGTGGTAGATCCCGACGAGCTCGGCGGCATTCACCTTGGACAGGTCGAACGCGTCATCGATGACGAGCAGGTCGGGGCGTTCGCGCCGCCCGGAGACGATATCCGCGATCACGTTGCGCGGGTGGACGGTGCCGTCCTCGATGTCAAGCAGCGATCCGCCGATGGCATCGTAGTTGTGGCGGGCCGAGCCCTGGCTGAAGTAACTCGGGGCGGTGCCGTCGACGGCGGTGACGCGCAGGCCACTCACGAGGGCGCTCGTGATGAGGACACGCAGCACGCTCGAGCATCCCGAGCCGAGGGCGCCCGCCACCAAAATGTGCGCCGACGCGTCGACCCCGACGATCTGGCCATCATCGGTGACGCCGAGAGGCAGGGAACCCCCGAGTCGGTGCGGATAGGGAATCTCGTTGACCATGAGGATCAGGTCTCCTTTTGCGCGTGATGAGCTGATATCGCCCACAATGCCCACATTCCCTGAGAGGACGAGAAGAAGTCAGGCGCGGTCGTCCCGGATCCGCTGGACGCTCCTCAACGGGTGACCTCGCCACGGATGAAGGCCTCCAGCTGAGCGCGGCCGATGTCGTCCGGGCGCTGCTCGGGCGGGGACTTCATCAGATAGGCAGCCGGAGAGAGCAGGGGCCCGCCGACCCCGCGGTCGAGGGCGATCTTGGCGGCTCGCACGGCGTCGATGATGATCCCCGCCGAGTTCGGTGAATCCCACACCTCGAGCTTGTACTCGAGGCTCAACGGCACCTCGCCGAAGGCACGACCCTCGAGCCGCACGTAGGCCCATTTGCGGTCGTCGAGCCAGGCCACATAGTCGCTCGGACCGATGTGCACATTGCGGGCACCGAGCTCGTGCTGCAGGTTCGAGGTCACCGCCTGCGTCTTGCTCACCTTCTTGGACTCCAGGCGCTCGCGCTCGAGCATGTTCTTGAAGTCCATATTGCCGCCGACGTTGAGCTGGTAGGTCCGGTCGAGCTTCACACCGCGGTCCTCGAAGAGCTTGGCCAGGACGCGGTGCGTGATCGTCGCGCCGACCTGGCTCTTGATGTCGTCGCCGATGATCGGCACCCCGGCCGCCTCGAACTTGGCTGCCCACTCCGGGTCACTGGCGATGAACACCGGCAGCGCGTTGACGAAGGCAACGCCCGCATCCAGGCAGCACTGCGCGTAGAACTTGTCGGCGTCCTCGCTGCCCACCGGCAGGTAGGCGACGAGCACATCAACCTTGGCCTCGCGCAGCGCGGCGACGACGTCGACGGGCGTGGCGTCGGACTCGGTGATCGTCTCGCTGTAGTAGTACCCCAGGCCGTCGAGCGTGTGGCCGCGCTGCACGCTGACCCCCGTCGGCGGGACGTCGCAGATCCGGATCGTGTTGTTCTCCGAGGCGTTGATCGCGTCGCTCAGGTCCATCCCGACCTTCTTGCCGTCCACGTCGAACGCCGCGACGAACTCGACATCGCTCACGTGGTAATCGCCGAAGCGCACGTGCATGAGGCCCGGCACCTCCTGGTCATCGGGGGCATCCCGATAGAACTGGACACCTTGTACCAAGGAGCTGGCACAGTTGCCCACGCCAACGATCGCTACCCGAATCGAACCCATCGAGAACCTTCCCAACGCTGCTGCGTGACTATTCTTGAGGAAACCCCGGTGACGGGGTTACAAAGGGGGAGCTTGTCACTTAGGTGGCGATCGGCGCGAGTTGCCTGGTCAGGACCAGTCCGGCCCGCTCGGGGGTGGATGGTCGTGATTCCTGGGTTCCACAGCGGGCGGGATGCACGGCTATCGCGCGTGCACCGTGAAGTCGAAGGCGTACCGGTCCGCGCGATAGCAGTGATTGCCGAATTCGACCGGCACTCCGTCCGCGTCGTAGGCGTGCCGGGTCATCGTCAGCAGAGGCTGGCTCTTGGTGACGTGGAGCAGGCGCCGCTCCCGCGGGCTAGCGCTGCGGGCGCCGATCACCTGGTGTCCGACGACCGGCCGCACGCCCTTGTGCCTCAGTAGGTCGTAGAGCCCGTCGCTGGAAAGCTCCGCCAGAGTCAGGTCGGCACGCTCCGGTGGGAGCCAATTGGTGAGGATCGCCAGTGGCTCGTCACCGGCGAACCGGAGCCGCTCGATGAAGACCAAAGGTGCGTCGGGCGCGAGCTGCAAGGCCGTGGCTGCGCGCTCGTCGACGACCCCGGAGACCAGCTCCAGCACCTGCGTATGCGGTGCCCGCCCGGAACGCTCCAGATCTTCGTTCAGGCTCGTCAACTCGTCTCGACGGTGCACGACTTGGCTCGCCACCGTCGTACCGATCCCTCGACGGCGCACGAGCAGGCCGCGCGCAACAAGCTCGGCGATCGCTCGCCGCACGGTGGGCCGGGACAAGCCCAGTCGATCGGCGAGCGACAGCTCGTTCTCGAAACCGTCCCCGGGCTTGAGGGTGCCGTCCTCGATCGCCGCGGTGAGCTGCTTTGCGAGCTGGTGATAGAGCGGCACGGGGCTGGCGCGATCGATCTCGATGGCGAGCTGTCCGGTCATGCTCTCAGGGTACGCACAAGCTGCTACTTCAATATGACGTGCAAATGTCCTGACAAACTGTTGACACTGCGTGCTCTCTTGCAGTTGGATGGGGCATCGCCCGCCGTCGTGAGAGGGAACGCCACGCCATGTCGCAGCCCGCGCTGCCGCTGCAGCCCCAGCGGACCCGGACGGACCTTGATCCAGCCGACTCCGCCGCCGTCCCCGGTTTACCGACGCCGGTCACCTTTTGCGAGATCTTCCCACCGGACCACTTTCCCCTCTACTTCTATCGCTACCCGCGGGCTCCTGACCTGCATATCGAGCCGGGTGAGATCCCCGTCGACGTGGTCGCGAACGCGCGCATCTTCTGGGCCACGCTCACCGGGATGGCATCCCAGCCGAGCCGCGACGCCCATCTACGCGCCTGGCAGGCCCGCGGACGTCGGCCGCTGACGATCCTTGACCTCGACTATCGGCCGGGGTTCTGGGAGGACCCCGCCGATGCGAGCGCCGCCGCCCACGAGGCACTCGACCACTGCACGGTGGCCGTCGGCAACAGAGGAGAGTGTGCGATCGCGGTGAGCGAGACGGACCCCGAGCGGGCCGGCCGTGCGCTGCTCGACCGCGGTATCGAACTCGCCATCGTCAAGCAGGGACCCAAGGGCGTGCTGTCCGTGACCGCGCCTGAACCCGCACCGTGCCACCGATCCTCGTCGACGTCGTCAATGGCCTCGGAGCCGGCGACGCCTTCGGCGGGGCGCTGTGTCACGGTCTTCTCCACGGGCTCGGGCTCAAGGAGATCGTCACCCTCGCCAATGGCGCCGGGGCTATCGTCGCCTCGCGGTTGGAGTGCTCCGCGGCCATGCCGACGGCTCGTGAGCTGCAGGACTTCGTCGCACGATCGCGCGACCAGGTATGAGGGCCGGCGTGCAGGACCCCGACCGGCAGTCGCCTCAGCCCAGCCGCAATCGCGGACCTCACGGCGGCGACCCGACCGAG
>JAUNUZ010000179.1:4486-5613 GCA_030537915.1 Micrococcales bacterium | reverse complement strand
TGGCGCTGACGCGGGTGCGGGTCGGGCTGCGGATCCGGATCACGGTGCTGATGGTGGCGCCGACGCGGGTGCGACGAAGGCCTCTCAGCCCTGATGACCGTACGTCCTACGACGGGGCGGGCCGTGCCGGAGCGACCGGCATTGGCTCGCCTCGTCGGCGACCCGGCGGCCTTTGCCGAGCGCTCTTGGGGGCGGGTGCCGCTGCTTCACACCGCCGCCGACGGCGGTCGCGTGACCGAGGGCTTCACGGACCTCTTCGGTCTCGACTCCGTCGACGATCTGGTCAGCGTTCGCGGCCTGCGCACACCCTTCCTGAGGCTGGTCAAGGACGGCAAGACGATCTCGGAGCGCTCGTACGTCGGCAGCGGCGGCGTCGGTGCCGCGGTGCCCGACCAAGCTCGCGACGACGGGATCCACGCCGAGGTGGCCCGCGGCGCGACCCTCATCCTGCAGGGCTTGCACCGCACGTGGGAGCCTCTGCTCGGCTTCTCCCAGCAGCTGGCCGCCGACCTAGGGCACCCGGTCCAGGTCAACGCCTACATCACGCCGCCGCAATCGCAGGGGTTTGGCTCGCACTACGACGTCCACGACGTCTTCGTGCTGCAGGTCGAGGGTGAGAAGCGGTGGAATATCCACGCACCCGTCTTCCCCTTACCGCTGCGCACGCAGCCCGGAGACGACGCCGCCATCACCCGAGCCGCGTCGCAAGAGCCGCTCCTGGACGTCGTGCTGCGACCCGGTGACTGTCTCTATCTGCCGCGCGGCTACCTCCACTCGGCCACTGCGCTTGGAGGCGTGAGTGGTCACCTGACGATCGGGATCCACCCGTGGACGCGCTATCACGTGCTCGAGCGTGTCCTCGAAGAAGTGCGTCTGGGGCTCGCCGATGACGAATCCCTGCGCGCTTCGCTGCCGCTGGGCGTCGACTTCGCCGATCGCCCAGCTCTGACCGAGGTCATCGCAGATGTCCGCGCAGCAGTTCAGGGGGCGCTCGGATCGGTCGATACCGGCCGCATCGGAGCCAGACTCGTAGGCGCAGACGCCGCGACGCAGCGTCCTGCCCCCGTGCGTCCCTTCGCCCAGCTCGCGGCGGCTCGCAATCTGACACCCGACACCGCTGTCGTCCT
>JAUNUZ010000179.1:0-4476 GCA_030537915.1 Micrococcales bacterium | reverse complement strand
CCGGGTCAACGTGCCAGCCGCCCAGGTGCCCGGCCTGCATGCGGCGCTTGCCGGATCCAGCGTGACCGCAGGTGACCTACCGCTGGCCGAAGGAACCGCGCTCGCGCTGATCCGGCTCCTGCTCGACGGCGGGCTCGTCATCCCAGCGGCGGCTGCCCCCGCCTGACACGCTTGACAGCCTCGGCGGGCGATCGAGAGCATGCTTGCCCTTCCTAGGACCGCGCCAGAGCGCCGCTCACGTCAACCCGTGGCAGACCCAACGCGGTCTCACCTGATCCGCGCCGGCACCGGTCCTGACCGGCTCAGGTGTGGGAGTAGGCCGGCTATTCGGCGAGGATGACGTGCAGCGTGCGTGGTCCGTGTACGCCCTCCACGCGGTCCAGCTCGATGTCACTGGTAGCGCTCGGCCCGCTGATCCACGTCAGCGGCTGGTGGCGGTCTGCGACCGCGGACGCCAGACGAACGACCGCCTCCGGGACGTCGGATACGACCTGATCGGACAGGACGACGCAGATGTGCATGTCCGGCACGAGGGAAAGTGCGCGACGCCCCTGGTTCGGTCCGTGGTCGAGGACGATCGTGCCGGTCTCGGCCACGCCGACCGCACAAGCGGTAACGACTGCGCCGATCTCGTCGAGTTGCGCAGCCGTGAGTTGCGGCTCATCGCAGCGCACGGTGATCCCCGCCCCGGAGATCGCCTGGGCCCACGACTCGTGCGCGCCCGAAGGCACGACCACCGAAGTGATCTGCTGACGGTGTAGCGACTCGAGGATCGCAGCAGGCACCTGGTCAGAGGGTCGTCGATCGACGGTGGCTCGGTAGTCCTGCACCGTCTCGACGAAGCGGCCGAGCACGTCCGGCATCGGCGTCGCGCGGGCGTAGTCCCAGTCGACCGGTGTGTCCTGCGCCGGCGGGATATCCGGCACGTCCGCCAGAGCCGTACGGATCCGCGTGAGGATCTCTTCGCGCGCGCTCATGACTGCTCCTGCCGCGGGGTAGGGGTGCCCTGCGCAGGCGTGGATGGCGCGCGGTTCGCGGCCCACCAGGCACGGAACGACTGGGACGGCAGCATCGGTAGATCCCGTGAGCCGGTCCAGGAGGCTGCCGGTCCGGGCATCGCGCCGAAGTGATCGAAGCGGCGTCCCAGCACGCTGCCGCCGGCGTTGACGGCCTTGAGCGCGGCGGACCATCGCCGGTGGTCGGCCATGAGCCATGCGGCCGTCTTCATCGACGCGGCCTCGCCCGTCGGAATCCGGCGACCGGAAAGCTTCTTGTACTGGACCACCTTGTGCCGCATATGGACCAGCACCGTGGGGATGTCGATGCGCACCGGGCACACTTCGAAGCACGCCCCGCACAGGCTGGAGGCGTAGGGCAGGGACTTGTCGATGTCGCTGGCCAGACCCCGCATCTGCGGCGAGAGGATCGCCCCGATCGGGCCCGGGTAGACCGAGCCGTAGGCATGCCCGCCGGCGCGCTCGTAAACGGGGCAGATGTTGAGGCAGGCCGAGCACCGGATGCAGCGCAGCGCCTGCCTGCCCACCTCGTCGGCGAGGACCTTGGTGCGACCGTTGTCGATGAGGATGACGTGCACGTTCTGCGGTCCGTCCGGGCCGCCTTCGGCTGCCGACGACGGACCTGTCCACATCGAGGTGTAGGGGTTCATCCGCTCGCCGGTGCTGCTGCGCGGCAGGAGCCGGAGGAAGACCTCGAGATCGGCGAAGGTCGGCAGCAGCTTCTCGATCCCGACGATCGAGATGAGCGTCTCCGGCAACGTGAGACACATCCGCCCGTTGCCCTCGGACTCCACAACGACGAGCGTGCCCGTCTGCGCGATGGCGAAGTTGGCTCCGGAGACCGCGACCTTCGTCGTGAGGAACTTGTCCCGTAGGTGTGTGCGCGCCGCGGCGGCCAAGTCCGCCGGCTCGTCGGTGAGCTGGTCTGGCGCCGGCGTGCCGTAGAGCTCCATCTCCCGCAGGAAGATATCGCGGACCTCGGAGCGGTTGCGGTGGATCGCCGGCACGAGGATGTGGCTCGGGCGGTCGTGGCCGAGCTGCACGATGAGCTCGGCCAGGTCGGTCTCCCAGGCCGCGATCCCGGCCTCCTCGAATGCCTCGTTGAGGTCGATCTCCTGAGTGGCCATCGACTTGACCTTGACGACGTCGGGCTCGGGATCGTCGCCGGCGGCAGCCTTGACGAGCTCGACGGCGATACGATTGGCCTCATCCGCGTCCCGGGCCCAGTGCACCTGTCCACCGGCGTCAGTGAACGACTTCTCGAATTGCTCGAGGTAGGTGTCGAGATGGCGCAGCGTGCGTTCCTTGATCCCCGCCCCCGCGATCCGCAGGGCTTCCCAGTCCTCGACCTCCGCCACGACCTTTGCGCGCTTTGCCCGGATGGTGTGAGTCGCGTGCCTCAGGTTGCGGCGCTGCTGGCTGTTCGCCAGCTCGTGGCGCGCATTGATCGGGAACGCGGGCATGCCCAGGAAGGTCCCCGGCGGGGGGGCCGGCGTTCGTCGCTGGTGTGTGTGCGGTGCTGCGGGTGTGGGTGTCTGGGTCATGACGTCACCGCCTGGTCGTCGTTGGCCGCGCGGTCGCTGCAGCCCGTGGCATCCTCCCCGGCCTCGGTGTGAGCGAGGATCTGCGCGAGGTGGATAGGTGCGACCCCGCTGCGTTGCCGCCCCAGGGCGCCGCCGATGTTCATGAGACAGGAATTGTCGCCGGCGACGACGTACTCGGCCCCGGTGTCCTGAACGTGCCGGGCCTTGTCACTTGCCATCGCCGTCGAGACATCCGCATTCTTCATCGAGAACGTCCCGCCGAAGCCGCAGCACTCGTCGGCGGCCGGCAGCTCTACGAGCGTCAGCCCGCGGACCGCTTTGAGGAGCTGGTAGGGGCGGTCCCCGACCTTGGTGATACGCAGCGAGTGGCACGTCGGGTGATATGTGACACGGTGCGGGAAGTAGGCGCCCACGTCGGTGACTCCCAGGACGTCGATGAGGAACTCTGGGAAGTCATAGGTCCGATGCGCAACCGCCTCGGCGCGGCGCGCCAGCTCGACGTCGCGGGCCTGCCGGGCAAGCATGACGTGCTGCTCGCGGATCGAGCCGACGCACGACCCGCTCGGGGAGACGATGTAGTCGTAGGCCTCGAACGTTTCGACGTAATTGCGAACGCTGGGTACCGCCTCATCGTAGTAGCCGGTGTTGGTGAACATCTGCCCGCAACACGTCTGGCTCAGGGGGAAGTCCACGGTGCACCCGAGGCGCTCGAGGACCGTGACGACGGCTCGCGGGGTGTCGGGGTACATCGCGTCATTGATGCACGTGGCGAAAAGGGCGACGCGCGTTGCGCTGCCGTCGGGGGCCGACCGCGCGGCCGACTGGGCGGTGCTCACGGCAGCATCCACGACAAGACCGCCGTCGACTGCAGGCCGACGAGCAGGCACATGACGACGAGCAGGCCGATGCTCCACCAGATCACCTTACGGAAGATGTCGGACTCGCGCCCGAGCAGACCGACTGCGGTGGCAGCGATGGTGAGGTTCTGGGGGCTGATCATCTTGCCGACCACACCGCCCGCGGTGTTGGCCGCGACGAGCAGGGTCGGGTCGATCCCGGCCTCCTGCGCCGCCGTCTGCTGCAGCGTCGCGAAGAGCGCGTTGGCGCTTGTGTCCGAGCCGGTTACCGCTGTTCCCAGCCAGCCGAGGACGGGAGAGAGGAAGGCGAAGGCCGCACCCGTGCCGGCGATCCACGTGCCGATCGTGATCGTCTGCCCCGACAGGTTCATGACGTAGGCGAGCGAGAGCACGGTGGCGACGGTGAGGATCGCGAAGCGCATCTTGACCGCGTTGTCGGTGACGACCCTGGCCCACCGCGACAGCTTTACGCCGTAGACAATCGCGACGATGACGCCGCAGATGAGCAGGATCGTGCCAGGACTCGACAGCCAGCTGAAGACGTACACCGTCGAGCTGTTGGGCTTGCCCGCCGCGGTGAGTACCTGGCCGTCGAGGCCCGGCCACGGGATCTTGACGTCCGTTCCGGTGAGGGCCGAGTTGGCGGCAGGGATGAGTTTGGCGATGGAGAAAACCGCGATGACGAGCAGGTAGGGGAAGAGTGCCAGCCAGATGCGACCCTGCGTGAGCGGACCGTCCAGATGTCCGCCACCAGGTCCATCGCTGCCGTCCAGGTCGTCGTGACCGCCGTCGCGGTCGTCATGGCCCGTGCGAACCGCGGTGGCGGTGGCGGTGGCCGCCGACGAGGCCGTGGACGCAGCTGTCGCGCCTGACGCGTCGACCGGTGCGGAGGCACCCAGCTCGCGGATCTCCTGCTCGTGGGCCAGGGCGAGAGCCTCGCGGGCCTCATCGCGGCCCTCCGGCTTCCAGAAGCGCAGCATGACGACGATCGCCGCGAGGCCGCACAGCGAGGAGATGATGTCGGTGAGCTCCATCGACAGGTAGGTCGCGCTGAACCAC
>JAUNUZ010000178.1 GCA_030537915.1 Micrococcales bacterium | reverse complement strand
CACGTGAACATTGCTCATCTGTTCTCCCTGTCACTGTGATGTTTCGAGACGGTCACGACCCCGCCCCAGATCTGCCTAGCCGGATTTAGCGAAGGCCCATATCTCGGCCTTCGGTGAGATTGTGTCGGTGATTCAGGGGTGGATGAGGATCTTGACATTCTCTTCCTTGTTCTCGATGAGTTGGCGGAATCCGCCGTCGAGGATGTCCTGGATCCCGATGCGACCGGTGATGAACTGCTCGGCGGGGATCTTGCCCTGCTGGAGCAACTCGATCACCGCCGCGTGGTCGCCGCAGTAGGCGCTGGTTCCGATGAGGTGCAGCTCGCGCGTGACGAGCCCGAACATGTCGATCTCCGCATTGTGTCCCCAGATCGACACATTGACGACGGTGCCGCCGCTGCGGGCCGAGTCGGACGCCGCCTGCAGGGCGGGCGACGCGCCAACGCACTCGAAGCAGACGTCCGCGCCGAGTCCGTCCGTCAGCTCCTTGACCCGGGCCGGCACGTCCTCCGTTGACGCATCCAGGACGAGCGTGGCGCCGGCGCCCGGGGCCTTCTCCTTGCGGATGGCCGACAGCTCAACGGAGATGACCCGCTCCACTCCGATGGCGCGCAGGCATGCCATCGTCACGAGGCCAATCGGGCCCGCGCCGAACGCCATGGCGCTCTGACCTGGCCGGATTCCGCTGCCGCGCACCGCTTGATGGCCGACCGCGATCGGCTCGACGAGGGCGCCGACTTCGGTTGACGGCTCTCCGAGCGCGTACACCCGCTCGACGGGCGCGACGACGAACTCACTGAATCCCCCCTTGGCCCGACAGCCCGATGAAGCCGCCGCTGACGCACAGGTTGTACCGACCGACCACCTCCACGACCCCAGCGAACTCGTGCCCCAGGGTGATCGGCACCGGTTCCCCCGAGATCGGGTGCGGCGCGCCAGCGGGCGGGGCAAAGATAGGCCCGTCCTCGTATTCGTGCAGGTCCGTGCCGCAGATTCCGCACCATTCGACGCGCACCTTGACCGTTCCGGGCTGCACGGCGGGGACCGGCACCTCCTCGATCCGCAGGTCCTTGTTGCCGTAGTAGCGTGCGGCCGTCATCGTGGCGGCAGATTGCGACGTGTGCTGCGAGGTCGTCATCGCGCTCACTCCTTGTGGTGGCTGTCAGCTAGGGCGTAGACGGGGGTGTCAATGCCCTCGAGACGCGCCTTGAGCTGTAGGGACAGGTAGCGGGAGTAGTGCCGGGACTGGTGCAGGTTGCCGCCGTGAAACCACAGATTGGGTACCTGGGTCGGCTTCCACATGTTTCGCAGTTCGCCCTCCACGGGCCGGGGTCCTTGGGCGTATCCGAGCCCAGCCCCCAGCACTTCCCGACGCGGTCGGCGACATCCTGGTCGATGAGTTCAGCCGCCCAACCGTTCATCGACCCGTAGCCCGTGGCGAAGACCACGACGTCGGCCTCCAGCTCCCGACCGTCCTCCAGGGCTACGCCGGTCTCGGTGAGGTGCGTGACGACGGCCGGCGATACGAGCTTGATCTCGCCGCGGGCCACGAGGTCGGCGACGCCGATGTCGATGTAGTAGCCGGATGCGCGACGCAGGTACTTGAGGAAGAGCCCGGAGTCGTCCGCGCCGAAGTCGAGCATGAAGCCCGCCTGGGTCAGCGCGTCGTAGAACTCCTTGTCCTGCGCGCGGATCGTGTCGAAGGCGGGCCGCTGGAAGTCCGGGAGTATTTGATACGGGATCGAGGCGAAGATGAGGTCCGCGGTGTCGTGGTCGATGCCCGCATCGAGGGCGTCCTCGGAGTAGAGCGGCCCGAGCGTGTGCTCCATCAGTGAATGCGACTTGACGATGTGTGTGGAGCTGCGCTGCAGCATCGTCACATCCGCGCCGTTCTCCCATAGGTCGCCGCAGATGTCGTGGGCCGAATTGTTCGAACCCACGACGACCGCCTTCTTGCCGCGGTACTTCGCGCCTCCAGGATGCTCAGAGCTGTGCTGGATGTCCCCGCGGAACCGATCCATGCCCGGCACGTGCGGCAGGTTGGGGATGCCCGACATGCCGGTTGCGAGCACGAGATGCGTCGGCTTGAGGATGCGGTCCTCGCCGTCGCGGGTCACCGTCACTGTCCACGTGCCGCTGGCCGCGTCGAAGGCGGCACTCTTGGCCTCGGCGTTGCTCCAGTAGTCGAGCTCCATGATGTTGACGTAGCTCTCGAGCCAGTCGGCGATCTTGTCCTTGGGCGAGAAAACCGGCCAGTCGTCGGGGAAGGGCAGGTAGGGCATGTGGTCGTACCAGACCGGGTCGTGCAGACACAGCGAGTGATAGCGATTGCGCCACTGATCGCCAGGGCGCGGGTGCTTGTCGACGACGAGGGTCGGCACCCCGAGTCGTCGCAACCGGGCACTCAGCCCTATGCCACCCTGACCGCCGCCGACGACGAGCACGTATGGCTGCTCCTGGACACCGAAGCCTTCCTGGCGCTGGATCCGGCGGTCGAGCCAGTTGTCCGGGCTCATATTGTTGGCGCCGTGCTCGGCGCCGAGGATGCGTCGGCGGCGCTTGGGCTCGGGGTGCGCCAACAACTCCTGGGCGCTGGATAGGAAGGTCCAGCACGAGCCGTCGCGCAATCTGGCGATCCCCTTGCCGGTGAAGGTGTCGTTGCAGAAGGTGAACATCAGGGTCGTCACGCCGTCAGCTGTGTCGGCCGAGGTGACCTGGAGGTCGCGCGGCCAGGCTCCCGGCCCGACCCCCTCCAGCATGACCCCGATGTCCGCCCGGCCCTGTGCCGTGTGCAGATTCCATGTCATGGCCACGAGGTCGCGCCAGAAGCCCTCCGCCTCGAAGAGTTCGGTGACCTGCGCGGACTCCCGGGATTCGACGGCCCGCGCATAGCGCTACAACCCCGCCTGCTCGGGCGCTGTCTGGGTTTCGGCAAAGCCTCTGACAGCGGTCTGCGCGGTCGTCGAGACCGGCCTGGTCGCGTCGGCCGGGAAGGTTTCTGTCGACATCTCACACTCCTCTGTGCGGTGCCCGCGCTCACACGCCTGGTAGGGATCAGCCCAAGACACCCGCCTCAGGCCGCGCAGGATCGCTCAACGGTGCGTCAGGACACGGGCGCCCCCGAGCCGGCACGAGCCTAGACCCCTCGCTCCCGCACGCCGCCTGCCGTCGGCGCATCGACCGACTGCTGCCTGGCTCCCGTCATCAACACCGCCTTCGATATCCCCGCCAGCGTGACGCATCAGACTCCCGGGCGGAAGGGGCAGCTCTGCCACGGGTGCCGGCGGCTGGGTCAATCCAGGGGAGCCTCAGTCGCGGCTACGACCTGGGTGGGGCCGTGGCACCCGAAACCGGCGTGGACGGCGAAGCCGAACCCGACACGCCCGAGCCCGTCGCGCCCGGGCCCGGCGGTACGGGGCGCAGCGACTCGGCGGCCCCGGCGAGCACGTCGAGATCGGCAAGGCCGGTGACCACGACGAGGGTGGAGCCTAGGCGGGCGACGAGGCTACGGCGCTCCGGATCGCCTCCGTCGGAGAAGAGCCGCCAGGATCGCCCACCGATGGTGCGGGTCTCCCGTTGGGGGGCGGTCTTCATCACCGCGGCGATCCATACCTCGTCAGAGGGCCCACCTGTTGCCTTGGTCTCCTCGACCGCCACGTAGGCGCGGTCGTCGTCGGTCTGGGTGTATCCGGCATGCCAACCAGGCACGGAGGCGGTGTCGGTCGCCCGGACGCTGGTCGCGCGCCACTGCGCCGGAAGGCTGGGGACGTAGAGGGTCGTGCCGCTACTTGCGGAGACGTACGCGGCCGATGCCGCGACATCTACCGCGGGACGCGGCGTGGCGCTCGGTCGGGGCAGGAGCGCGATCCATAAGGCGACGATCGCCAGCAGGACACCCATCGAGATGACGAGACTGCGCCAGCCGCCACGACCGTGCCGACGCGCCGGAGTCTGCGGCTGCGCCGTCGAATCCGAACCCGTCGATGCCGAACCAGCCGCAGGTCGTGCTGCGGAGTCGTCGGTTGGGGGAGGCTGCTCGCGATCACTGGCGGGGGTCGGGCTCACAGGCCCATCCTCCCTGACGCGCGGCCACCGTTGGACCCGCACCCTCGCGCGCGCGCCCAACGGCCGGGGCACACCATTAGATTGAAGGCATGCCCGCGCCCGTCATCGTTGCCGGAGAAGCTCTCATCGACATCGTCGTGTCCCGACGCGGCGAGGCCGAGCACGTCGGAGGGAGCCCAACCAATGTAGCGATCGGCCTGACCCGACTCGGCCATCCAACGTCGCTGGCCACCCACATCGGCACGGATGAACGCGGCGAACGGATCAGCGAGGCGTTGGCCGCCGAGCACGTAGCCCTGGCGCCAGGGAGCACGACCGCGCAGCGGACGCCGACGGCAACTGCCCTGCTCGGCGATGACGGCGCCGCGACCTACGCATTCAAGCTGGAGTGGCAGCTGGATCCGCAGCTGCCGGTGCCCGACGGGGCGCACGTCCACACGGGTTCGATCGGTGCGATCCTGCAGCCGGGCGCGACGGCCGTCAAGGAGATCCTTCAGCGCGTCGGGGAGACGCACACGATCTCCTACGACCCCAATGCGCGCCCGCAGCTCATGGGTCACGCGCAGGACGTGCGCGCTCAGGTCGACGATCTCGTTGCCCTGAGCGATGTCGTCAAGGCGAGCGACGAGGACGTGGAATGGCTCTACCCGCACAAGTCGCTCGAGGACACCCTGCGCCACTGGGTCGCCCTGGGTGCGACGCTGGGGGTCATCACGCGCGGCGGTCAGGGCGCGCTCGTCTACATCGGCGGGCAGATCCACCGCGTTGCGCTCCCGCCCGTAGAGGTGACGGACACGGTGGGCGCGGGCGACTCCTTCATGGCCGGGCTGCTCTCCGGCCTGCTGGACGCCGAGCTGCTCGGCGGTGCTGATGCTCGCGAACGCCTCGAGCAGGCCGACTTCCCCACGATCGAGCCGGCCCTGGCGCGCGCTCTGGCATGCGCCGCGATCACGGTCAGCCGGGCGGGCGCCAACCCGCCCCGGCGCGACGAATTAAGCTGAAGGCCCCCGCAACGAAAGAGCGTGCAATGGCCGAGTTCGCCTACGTAGATCTGCTGCCGATCGGGGACGACCCCACCCCCTACCGCCTGTTGACGACCGACGGGGTGAGCACGGTGGCAGGCCCGGATGGCACGACCTTCCTGCGGGTGGAGCCGGAGGCACTGCGCCTGCTCACCGAGACCGCGATGCACGACATTGCGCACTACCTTCGCCCAGGCCACCTGGCCCAGCTCCGCACGATCCTTAACGACCCGCAGGCGAGCAACAACGACAAGTTCGTCGCGCTGGACCTGCTGAAGAACGCCAATATCGCCGCGGGGGGCGTCCTGCCGATGTGTCAGGACACGGGCACCGCGATCGTCATGGGCAAGCGCGGCCAACACGTGCTCACGCAGGGCAGCGACGAGCGGCCGATCAGCCGCGGTGTCTACGACGCCTACACGCGCCTCAACCTGCGGTACAGCCAGATGGCCCCCGTGACGATGTGGGAGGAACAGAACACCGGTTCCAATCTCCCGGCGCAGGTCGAGCTCTACGCCGACACCGCACCCGGGCACGAG
>JAUNUZ010000177.1 GCA_030537915.1 Micrococcales bacterium | reverse complement strand
TGGATCGTGGGCTGGCCACCCTTGTCGGGGAGTCCCGAGGGGGGCGCCGAGGGCTGGGCTGAGCGGCTCGCGGTGCCCTCGACGGGGATGTGTCCGTAAGCGAGGGACCCGCCGGGATCGGCCGGGCCGAGCATGTTGAGAGCGGCAACACCGCCGATCGCTGCCGCGGCTGCGGCGGTCGACAAGCCCAATAGCCAGCCGCGGGACACCGAGCGCGGCCGTGGCAAGGTGGGGCCGTCGGGTCCCCCCCGCAGCCCCATCCCGTCATCGCCCACGGCGTGTGACCCGCCGCTGACCGCACGGTCCCACTGTGATCCCGACCCGGAGAAGCCAGGAGCGAAGCCTGGCCCGTGTTGCGCGCGCTCGGCCTCGAGGCTGGCGGTGATGCGCTCGATGAGATCTGGAGGCATCGGCCCGGGATCGGGCAGTGTTGCAAGCAACTGCTGCACCCCGGTCTGGTCGTCATCGTGCGAGCGGTGCAGGCGGGAGATCGGTCGCGTCACGATTCACACCTTCGCAAGGCTAGGGGCGCGCCAGCAGGTGCCGAGTCACGCCGGATGGTGGACGACGGGTGATGCCGTCAGCGGATTCGACGCCCAACACAACCCGGAGGTTCCCTGACTTACCCCCGAGAGCACAAAATCCACTCCGGGTGCCGATCCGTCACCGGGGGTCCGAGGGCCAGGGTGTCAGTGGTCACCCTCGGGCCGGCTCAGTTCAGGGGCGCAGAATCTCGGCCAACGCTGAGCGCCCCCGCGAACACCGCGACTTCACGGTCCCTTCGGCAACGTCGAGGATCTTCGCGGTCTCAGCGACGCTCAGACCGTGCATATCGACAAGGATCAAGGCGAGCCGTTGTCCCTCCGGCAGGGTCGCGAGCGCCGCCTGAACGTCGAGGCGCGTCTCGACCGAGGCGTGGTGATCTCGTCGATCTGCGATGACCGCGTCGTGATCCTCCGGAAGGTCACTCGTGGGCTTGCGCCGGCGCAGCCGATCCAGGCAGGCGTTCACGACGATGCGGTGCAGCCAGGTGGTGACCGCGGACTGCCCACGGAAGGTCTCTGCTCGCCGGAAGGCCGAGAGAAAGGCGTCCTGGACAGCATCGGCGGCGAGCTCGGGGTCGTTCGTCGTGCGAATGGCCACGGCCCACATTCGGTCGCGGTGGCGCCGGAAGAGCTCCCCGAATGCGTCGCCGTCCCCTGCGCAGTGCGCCGCCAACAGTTCGGCGTCATCGGGCTCGAAGAAGTCGGGCGTCATGAGGACAGGGAGATGTCGCCGATCTGTGCGCGGTATTTGCCGTCGGTGCCTCGCGCGGCTTTGGTCACCCACACGATGAGGTAGCGGGAGGTGCTCGGGGTCTTCAGCGTCACCGACTGCTCGCCGGAGCCACTCACCGATCCGACGGAGGTTGCTCCGTCCAGGGACTTGCGGTCGGCCGAGTACAGCGTGACCGCCTCGTCTCCGGCCCCCAGATCGAGCTTCACGTTCTTCAGCTGCGTTGAGTCGGGCAGCTCGATGACGAGACCGACACCGTCCTTCTGCCCACCGATCGCGGACGGGTCCTTGTATCCCTCGGACGTCCACGCGGTCGAGGCCTTGCCGTCGATTGCGCGCTTGGCGGCAGCGTTGTTCTCCTTGCCATCGCCCTGCGGGTCGAAGGCCGTCACGGTCACCGGCGCGATCGCAGCGCCGGTCGCCAGGGCTGCCGGCGTGGTGGCGCCCCGCGTCGAGACGCTCGTGCCTGCCCCTGAGGCGCTGCTCGCGGGCCTGCTCGTGGCGGTCGGCGCTGAGCTCTCGGAGCCCTTGCCTGAGAACATGCCGGTCAGCGTCGGAACCGCCAGCGCCATCGCGGCGACTATGACGCCGGCGACGACTGCGAGGATGAGCTTGGCGTGCCGACCCTCGATCTCGGGAGTCTGCGGGATCAGCGGAGCGGGTGGCGGCAGTGGGGCGTTGCGCTGCTCCTCCATCGCCTCGGGCAGGTTGAGGAAGTTCGGGTCGGCGCGTCGCTCCTCCAGCCGGCGACGGGTAGTGGCAGCTCGCGCCTCGCGCTCCTGCTCTCGGTGTTCGCGCACCCTTGCGATGGGCCCGGCCCCGCCCGCGGCGGCTCCGGCTGCGAGGCCGGCATTCCGCCGGTCTCCGGGCGCCTGCCCGGACCGGCGCTGGGCGGGCACGATGGGGATTCGTTCCGTCACGGGAGCAGCCGGACGGGAAACCGGCGAAGCCTTGGGCGCGACATGACGCACGATCGTGTGTGACCACGGTGTGATCCGGGCGACGAGCTCCTTGGGACTGCGGGGCCCGGTGTCGTGGTTGAGGGTGGCACGACAGATCGCGTCAAGGTCGGGTGGGACGGCGAGGGTGATCTCCGAGGGGGCGACGACCCCTCCGACAATTCGCGGCGCTTGCTGCAGGCCCGGGATCGCCTGCGGGAGCGGCCAGCGCGTCGTCATCGCGGCGTACATGAGCGCGACGGTGGCTACCGCGTCCACGCGCTCAGCGCGCGCTGGATCCGGCTCCTCGGTGCCCTCGAGGGCGGCGGCGGTCGCCAGGCCGGCGATCTTGATGAGGCCTCCGTCGGTCCTACGCACCGAGTGGGGGGTGACGTGCAGATGATGCAGTCCGCGGGACGCCGCAACGTCGAGCCCGCTGGCCACCTCGCCGGCGATCCGGCGAGCCTCCTCGGGGGGCAGCGGTCCGCGGGCGACGAGATCGGCGATGCTGGCGGACTCCGTCAGCGGCTCCTCGACGAGCCAACTCATGTCGTCGCCGGTCCCTACGTCTAGCACCCGTACGAGGCGGTGATCGTTGAGGGCGGCGCTGCGACGAGCGGCGTCGACGATGGCGTCGGCTCGGGAGAGGTTGGAGGGGAAGACGGTCACCGCGACCTCGCGCCCCAAGGTGTTGTCGACTGCCGACCAGACTTCGATGGAGCCCAGGTGTGCGCGTCGCTCGGTCAGGGCATAGCGATCGGCGATCAGTCGCCCTGTGCCAACGCCGTACACCCGTGCTCCTGTCCATCGTGAGATCCACCCGGTCGCGAGCCGAACCTAGGGCGTGAACCAAATCTGTTGGGACCAGGGGATTGAGCACAGGCCACCGATTCTCATTCTAGGCCGAGCCGCCCGACCGAGTCCGCCCGCCCCGCAGGCGTCGTAGCACCGGATTGAGGATCTCGTCGATCTGACGCACCTTCATGCGGCGCGTCAGAACGACGTACAGGACAACGAAAAGCGGGACGCCGATGAGCAGCGCGACCGCAGCCGTGGCTCGGCCTCGCAGCAGCTGCTGCGCCGCGACGAAGACGAGGTAAGTCGGCACTGATGCGATAAGAGAGGCGACGGTGACCCGTGCCAGCGTCTGGATCGTCGAGCGCATCTGCAGCCCTTGCACGCGCCGGCTGAGCCAGATCAGGGCTATGGCGGCCCCGACGACATTACTCAGCGCCTGGCCCAGTCCGACGCCGATCGCGCGGTAGGCCGTGGGGAGCAGCATCGCTGCGATGGCGATGACGGCGGCTATCCCCGTGTTGATGATCTGCAGGTAGAAGGGGGTCTTGGCGTCCTCGAACGCGAAGAACGCGCGTTGCGCCACGTAGTAAAAGGCGAAGGCCGGTAGCCCGAGCATCATCGCGGCCATGACATGGCCGATCGAGTTCGTCGTCTCGATCGAGTTGCGTGGGAAAAGCAGCGCAGCCAGCGAGGTGCCGAGGATGAGGCAGCCCATCATGATCGGGATCGTCGCGATGCCCGTGAGGCTCAGTCCCTGCCGGACGTTATGTCGGAACGCGTCGTCGTCCTTGCCCGCCGCAGCGCGCGACATGGACGTGAACAGGGCCGTCACGAGTGAGACCGTGATGAGCCCGTGCGGGGTCATGAAGAGCAGGAACGCGCTGTCGTAAAGAAGCTTGCCCGTTTCCGTGCCTGTCGAGGTGAGGACCTGGGACTGGACGATGAGGCCGACCTGTGAAACGGCCAGCGCAGCGAAGGTCCACAGCGCCACCCGGCTCGCGCTGCCGAGCCCGACCCCGCGGAAGCCGAAGCGAGGTCGGTAGCGGAATCCACTGCGATAAAGGGGGATGAGAAGCGCGAGGGCCTGCAGGGCAACGCCCACGGTGAGCGAGCCCCCGAGCAGCCAGATCATCTGCGGCGTGAACTCACCAGGGGCTCGCGTCCCGCGTCCGAATTGACGCAGGAACCAGCCCAGCCCCGCGATCCAGACCACATTGCACAGGACAGGAGCCCAGGTGAAGGCGGCGAAGCGCTCCTGGGCGTTGAGCACTTGACCGAGCACCGTGAACAGGCCGTAGAAGAAGATCGCGGGCAGGCAGATGTAGGCGAAGGAGACTGCCAGAGCGAAGGTGTCATGCCCCCAGTTGCCGGCCGAGAACAAGCGGACCAGCAATGGGGCTGCCGGCAGGCAGACGAGCGTGACGACGCCGATCCCCAGCAGCGCCAGCGTGAGGAGCCGGTCGACGAACGCCTGCCCCCCGTCGTGGTCGTGGAAGGCCTTGGTGATCTGCGGCACGAGGACGGCATTGAGGACTCCGCCCGCGAGCAGCAGGTAGATCGTGTTGGGCAGCGTGTTGGCCACCGACCAGGCTTGCCCCGCCAGGGAGGTGCCGAAGATCGTCACGATCATCGACTGGCGTACGACGCCGAGGATGCGGGAGACGAAGGAGCCCGATGCCATCACGGCGCTGTGCCGGGCCAGGCTTGTCGTCGATGTGCTCATTCGCGGTCGATCTCCTTGAGGGCCTCGGAGGTGAGTCGAGGTCTGCCGGCACGCAAGGCGCGGTAGAGACCTGCGAGGAAGATGACGCCGGTGAGCCCGCCAAGAGCAAGCATGATCCAGCCGTTCGTCGGCTGGACCCGGACACGCACGGTGGCGTCCGTGCCGAGCCTAGTGTTCTCCGGCGTCTCCAGATGCGCCGAGACCGGCACGACCCCGGCTGCGATCGCCTCGACCTGCACCTTCACCGTGGTGCGACTGCCCGGCCTGATAGTCAACGGGGGTGGCTCCTGGGTGATGCGCAGTCGTGGCGGGCGCCCCTGCGCATCGAGGACGAGGTGGATGTCGTGCACCTCGACGTCGAGCCGGTTGACAACCGTCACCTGCATGATGCCGTGTTCGGCGAAGAAGTTGATCGTGCTCGGCACGACCGTCACTCCGGTCGTCAGTGTGCGCAGCCGCTGGGTCACGTCGTCGAAGAGGCTTTGCCACGCCGAACGGTCGAAGCGCCAGCGCGTCGAGAGCAGGGTGTCAAGAGTGCTCGGTTCGGGGACGATGGCAGAGGTGGGGGTAGCTGATAGCACGCTGGTCAGGCCTCGGACGTCGTCGTATCCGGCTTGCACCCGGTCCAGCGCCGAGGGCGTCAACGGAGAGGGCGTCGTGGCGCCGGCTCCTGACGCGGCCGCCTCGCCGGCTGAGTTCTGGCCGGCACTGTGCACGGGCGTCGAGGTTGTGGCCGGATCCAGGAGCGACCCCGTGTCCACCTGCTGAATCCATGGGGCGGAGCCAAGACCGGCGAGGACTTGACTCAGGGCGGCGCTCTGCGGTGCGAAGTCGCGTCCGGTGGCCAGGAGCAAAGTGCGGTGGCGGCCTGGGGACTCGGCAAGCAGGGTGACGGTCTCGGCGAGCATCCGCTGAATCAG
>JAUNUZ010000176.1 GCA_030537915.1 Micrococcales bacterium | reverse complement strand
GTCACCGGAGCGTCGACTCGCACCTGCACGACGTCGCCCACCGCGAACCGGTCCGAGCCGTGCACCCGGACGCAGACTTGGACATCGGAGTCGAGACGAACCCGCACCAGGGCATCGTGGCCGTAGAACGACTGCGCGATGACCACGCCCGTCGAGGTCCGCGCTTGGCCGGGGCGGGCGGCAAGGTCCCCGGAGCCGACTAGGCGCACGCTGAGGTGTTCCGGCCGCAGCAAGACCTCGCAGAATCCCGTCGCGGAGTGAGCATCCGGGCCGCCGACGACTGCCAGACGGCCAAGGGCGCAGTCGACGCACGCAGCGCCCCCGTCGCGCCCGAGAATGCCCGGCAGGACCACCGCCTCACCGAGAAATCGCCCCAGCTCGGAGTCGATCGGGGAATCGTAGACCCGGCGCGGGTCGCCAGAGGCGACGACCCGGCCGGCCCGCATGACGACGAGGTGGTCGGCCAGCGTCATGGCCTCCGCTTGGTCGTGCGTCACGAGCAGCGCCGTGGTGCCGAACTGCTGCAGCAAGGTGCGCACCTCTTCACGCAGTTCGACGCGCAGCTGGGCATCGAGGGCGCTGAACGGCTCGTCCAGCAGGACCAACTGCGGCTCGGGCGCGAGCGCCCGGGCCAGCGCGACGCGCTGCTGCTGCCCGCCCGAGAGCTGGTGTGGCCGGCGCTGGCCCAGGCCCTGGAGTCCGATGAGTTCCAGCATTTCCTCGACCCGCTGGGCCCGCCAGTCTCGGGGGCGGTCGCCGATGCCGAACGCGATATTGCGAGCGACCGTGAGGTGCGGGAACAACGCCCCCTCCTGCGGCACCACGCCGACGCCCCGATCGTAGGGCCGCACGTTCACGCCGGCGGAGACCAGTTCGCGCCCTCCCAGCGTGATGACACCCGAATCCGGAGTATCGAAGCCCGCGATGCACCGCAGCAGCGTCGTCTTGCCTGAGCCGGACGGGCCCAGCACCGTGGCGAACGCCCCCTGTTCCACCTCGACGTCGACCCCGTCGAGAGCCAGCGTGGGACGACGCCCGCTGGTATACGACTTGCACAATCCACGCACGCTGAGCACGACAACACGCTAGCCGCACGACCGGTTGCACCCAAATGGCTCTCGCGTAGGCGCGCCGGCACGGCCCCCCACCTCCTCGCGGGCCGCCAGCCGCCAGCAAGAACCTCCTCATCCGAAGCCCCGGGACGCCATTGGCGAGAAAGCGCCGCTCCTGACACGGATCGTGTTGCGGTGCTTGTCCCTTCGCCAGGCACGCGAGCCTGCGCAACCGTTGACACTCCACCCAGCTGAGCCCCAGACTTCGCGGCACCATCACCGATCGATCGGAGCCTCAGATGCGGACTGTCCGCGCGCTGATCCTGTCCACCGTTCTCGCCGTGGGGGCCACCCTGGCCGGTGGCCCCGCGGCCTCGTTCGCGGCCGACAATGCCAGGCCCGGTGATGGCCCGCCGCGTCCACCCTCGACACTGCAGAGCGAGTTCGACCACATCGGCGCGCAGGTTCACTCCCTGACCCGAGGGGACCGCACGAGCTACTACATCGACGAGGGCAAGCCCGGCCAACGGGTCGTCGTCTACATCGGGGGCCAGGGCACGAGCTTGGAGTCCTTTCAGCTCACCGAGTTCGCTCGGACAACCCGTGAGCAGCTCGGGCTGCGGGTCATCTCGGTGGAACGCAACGGCTTCGGGCAGTCGGCCTTCGACCCGGCGCTCGGCTATGCCGATTACACCGCAGAGGTCCGGGCGGTGCTCGATCACCTGGGCGTCAAGCGATTCACGGTCATGGCGATCTCCGGCGGCGGCGCCTATGCCGCGCACCTGGCTTCGACGATCCCGAAGCGGGTGATTTCGTTGCACGCGGCAGCCGCGAGCCCGCTGACGCTACCGACCAGGCCGGCCCCGCGCGGCTGCGAACAGAGCATGCAGCAGCGCAACACCGCGAACGAACGGTGGACGCACCACCCGATGGACTGGTGGGCGGTGCCGGGCTCTCCGGTGTTGCTCGTGGCCGGGTGGCAGACCCGGGCATATGCGGACGCGACCCGCTCGTTCTATCTCGGCGGTCAGCTCGGCGACCCCAGCGCCTTGAGCCACGAGGGCGCCTTGCCATGCGGGGCCAAGGCTGTCGCCGATACGACCAAGATCACGGCACCTGCCTACCTGTACTGGGGCGGCGCCGACGAGGTCGTGCCGGTGAGCGCGATGAAGGCGTGGCAGGCCGCGTTGCCAAACGTCGCCAAGGCCACCGTCTACCCCGGGGAAGGCCACACAGTGCAATATCGACACTGGGACCAGATCCTCGTGGACATGGCCGGTCACGCCGACCGCACCGTCGTCTGCAGCCGTGGCAAGACCCGCCTGATGCCTGCCAAGCAGGCGCAGAAGGCACAGGCTCGCGGCGCGACTCTCGGCCTGTGCGCCTGGGCAAAGGCCAAGGGCTAGCTGGCCCTGGTCAGCCCCGGCCGGTGGCGGCTTCGGACCGGTGGGCCGGGCCTGGCTTCTTCCCGAGGGAGCTGGCCCGGCGCTCGGAGCACGTGGCTGTGGCTCTTCGGTAAGGTGATAGGCAGCAGAGTTCGGCGTGAGACTGAGACAGTAGCGTCGTGACGCTCGAAGTCCTGGTGACCTACCTCGCGGTGATCTTCTTGTCCGGAATGATCGCCATGCTCATTCGAATGCCGCCGCTCATCGGTTTCCTGGCCGCAGGCTTCATCCTCAACATGGTGGGGATCCCCGAGATCGGCGCGCTCGGCCTGCTCGCGGACATCGGGGTCGCCCTCATGCTCTTCGCCATCGGCCTGCGCTTGGATCTGCGCACTTTGATCGGCAAAGAGGTCTGGCTGTCCGCCGGGTTGCACATGGTGCTCACGGTGCTTGTCGGTGGGGCCTTCCTCAGCGTGCTGGCGTGGATCGGGGTGCTGCAGTCGGAGAGCCCCGGTGTTCTCGCCGTCTTGGCTCTCGTCCTCTCCTTCTCCAGCACCATCGTCGTCATCAAGATTCTCCAGGACCGCGGTGACGAGCAGTCGCTGTACGGCCGGATCAGCATCGGCGTGCTGATCATGCAGGACATTGCGGCGGTGGCGGTCATCTCTGTCTCCCGCGGCGTGGCGCCCAGCCCGTGGTCGCTGGGGCTGGTGGTGATCGTCCCGCTGGTGGCATGGGTCGCGCGGGACTGGCACCGACTCGGGCACGGTGAGATGGGCGCCCTCTTCGGCCTGTCGATGGCCCTCATCCCCGGGTACGCACTCTTTGAATGGCTGGGTCTGTCGGGCAACCTGGGGGCACTCATCATGGGCATCGCGCTCGCCCCCACGGTGGGGTCGGATCAGCTGTCCCACACTCTTTTCACCGTCAAGGAGCTTCTGCTCGTCGGCTTCTTCGTCAGCATCGGCTTTCGCGGGCTGCCCACCCTGGAGAACATCGAGATCGGGCTGCTGCTGATGGTGCTGCTGCCGATCGAGGCTGCCCTCTACTGGGCGATTCTGTGGGCGATCGGCCTACGGAACCGCACCAGCGTGCTGTCCAGCCTGCTGCTGGCCAACTTCTCCGAATTCGCGCTGATCGTCGTGGCGATGGGCGTCCAGGCCGGTTGGCTCGCGCAGTACTGGCTGATGTCCATGGTCATCGCCGTGGCCGGCAGTTTCGTCCTCGCCTCCATCGTCAATCCCCGCAACGTCTCGGTCGTCTCTATGTTCGCGATGAAACTCCCGGCCCGGCCGCCGCACAAGTTGCATCCCGAGGACCGGCCCGTCGAGATCGGAGCGGCCAACGCCATCGTGCTCGGCGTGGGCAGGGTCGGACGCGCGTGTTACCTGCAGTTACGTGACGCCCACGGCTACAACGTCATCGGCGTCGAGCACGACCCGCATCGCGTGGCCAACCTCACCAAGGATGGGCTCAACGTCGTCGAGGGCGACGCCACCGACAGTGACTTCTGGGAACGCGTGGTGCGAAACGAGCTGGTGCGCATCATCGTGCTGGCGATGCCGGCGCAGCACGCCAACATCGACGCCCTGGCCGAACTGCGCCGCACGGGATACCGCTCGGGCACGGTCGCGGCGGTAGCCGCCTATCGCGAAGACGTCGAAGAGCTGCGATCGCTCGGCCTCGACGTCGTCGTCCATATGTACGTCGGCGCGGGAGAGGCCCTGGCAGACCGATCCGTCCACGTGGGCCGGGAAGAACCGCAGGAATAGGGATCCATGATGGCCGCCCGACCGGGGCCGGCTGGAGACGCCAACGCCAGCATCGAGCACTCAGCTGACCCGCGAGGCTTCGGTGGCCACCGCGCCGGGCGCGGTCCCGAAGATGTGCGCGTAGAGGTCCTGGCCATAGCTGGTCGGCAGCGGCTCGCCTATCACCAGTTGGTAGCTGCGCTGCCCGTCGACCTCCCGCTGGGCGCGCAAGAAAAGCGCGCCATCCCAGTCCTCCTGGTAGAACCCGTGGGCGAGATCGAACAGATGAGTGACGAAGCAGACCTTGACCTGACAGTCCAGCATCGCGCGGATGATCTCGCGGCCGATCTGAGACCCCTCCCGTTCGTTGGTCGCCGCAAACGACTCATTGCAGAGCAAGAGTGCGTGGGGGGAGATCTGCTCGGCGATGGCGCTCATCCTGGCGAGCTCCTCGTCCAGCTTGCCGCTGACCATGCTGACGTCTTCTTCCCGTGTGAAGTGAGTGAAGATGCCGTCGCACACACTGGCGCGGAAGGAGGTTGCGGCCACGAACATGCCGCACGCCATCATCAGGTGGGCCAGGCCGAGGCTGCGCAAGAAGGTCGACTTGCCGCCTTGGTTGGCGCCCGTGATCATGATCAGCAGCCTCTGGTCGCCGTCCAGGTCGTTACCCACGACCCGCTGCTCGCGGATCAGCGAGAGGCACACGTCGTACAAGCCGCCGATCGAGAGCACAACTTGGCCTCTGTCTGTGGCGGTCGGGAAGCAGATGGGCGCATCTTGCCGGGCCAGCTGGTCATGGAGGTTGAGGCAGCCCACGTAGAAGCCGATCTCGGTGCGCACCAAGGCAAAGAAACTGAGGATGTGGTCAGTAGACTCGGCCAGTGCATTCGCCACCAGGTTGAGCCCTCGGTCTTTCAGCTCCGACAATGCCCGGAAGCCGTTGTCGTCGCGGTCGGGGATGGTCAACGTGTGCGAGGGGTGGGCGAGCTCGGAGATCCGTTGCCGCCACGGGTGCCTCGGGTCCCAGGGTCTGCGCAGGACGTAGGCGGCGCCCTTGGCTCCGGCGCCGAGCTCGGCACTGATCAGGAGCCCGTGCCGGAAGCGCAGCCGGGCCAGATGGCCCTCGATGGCCACGAAGTAGTCATCGTCCAGCTCCCTGATGAGCATGGCGAAGAAGCGGGTCAGACCCCTCGAGGCGCACCCTGCGACCTGTTCGTCGGCGATGGTTCTCAGACGCTTCAGCTCGCGGACGAACATCTCCAGCACGGTGACGGACCGGCTCAGCACCGACCCGGGAGTCCGGGAGAAGCCGCCGTAGACCTTGCGCTCCTCGACGATCGCCTCCACGGCAATCGCGTAGACCTGCCGGATCGCAACGCCCTGATCCAGGACGTCCTGCAGGACTGCTTGACGGTAGGCGATCAGCGCCGTGTCCCCCAGCCCGGTCAGGACCGCCTGCCTGGCCACGTCGAACAGGAACCTGTCACCGCGG
>JAUNUZ010000175.1 GCA_030537915.1 Micrococcales bacterium | reverse complement strand
CCACACCGGGCCACGCCGTGCCACACCGGTTCACAACCGGCCGCACCAAGGCAAGCCCGGGTGCGTTGCAGGGTCTGACGACCCGCGGTGAGTCTACAGGTCCTCCCCGTAGGCGAGCAGGGCTGCGCGGGCTCCCCGCGCCACGTCCGCGGCGAGCCCGGGGGGGTCCACGACTCTTGCCTGCCCGCCGAGCCGCCAGAGCAGCCTGCGCACCCACGTGAGGTCGGCGACGCGCAGCGTCAGGCGAGTCACGGTGAACGCCTCGCCCGCGGCGTCGACCATCGGTCCAGCACACTCGATCTGCTCGACCGACTCGTGCGGGTAGTAGTCGACGACCCAGCGGGCCGAAGGTGCCAGATCGAGGGTGACGATGGTGTCGCTGCCCGCCGCCTGGAAGATGCCCGCGTCCAGATCACGCACCTGCGCCCGCTCCGGCGGAGTGCCGTCGACGCCCCGCACCTGCACCGATTGGATCCGATCGAGGCGGAAGAGTCGCACATCGTCCGCGCGGTGACAGAACGCCTCGAGGTACCAGTGCCCGTCCTGCGCGAAGAGCCGCATCGGGTCGACGTCCCGCCGGGTGACCTCGTCGCGGCTCGACACGAGGTAGTGCAGGTGAACGCGTCGGTGGTCGGTGAGCGCGCAGCGCAACACGGGCAGGTGCGTCGACTCCTCGTCGTCGGCCACCTGGACCCTGATCCGCCGCCCCGCTGCGTCCGCCAGCGGCTGCGCGTGGGAGCCGGTCGCCTCCTCGAGTTTAGCCAGAGTCGAAGCGACGACCTGAGCCTCCCCCAGCTGGCCGGTGGCCTCGATAGCGCGCAGAGCGACGATGAGAGTCAGCGCCTCGTCGAGGCTGAGCCGCAGCGGTCGGGCAATCGTGTCGGCGTTGCCAAGATAGATCCGACCGGTCTCCCACTCGGCCTCGATGAGGTCGTCGGGCATCCCGCCCGGCGTGCCGCACAGGAAGAGCAGTTCCAGATCGCGTTCCAGGCCAGCCGGGGTCACACCGAACTCGCGGGCGGCGTCCTGGATCGATACGCCGGGATGCGAGAGGAGCCAGGGCACCATCGTCAAGAGACGGGCGACGCGGGCAGTCGCCGATTCCATGCTCACGAGTCTTGCCTGGCGGCCGAGCGCAGTCGCGCCACGACCCCGGCGCGGACGTCCTCCGGTTCGAGCACGCACACGTCCGGCCCGTACCAACACAACTCGTCGATGAGCCGGCCGCCGTCGGTGAACGAGATCCGGATCTCGTCCCACAGCCCCGGATGGTTCGACTCGGCGTCCAGGGCGCGTCGACGCAGGGCGTGGGCGCGCCCCGCCCGGACGGTGACCCGCGCGATGCGCTCGCGCTCGGGTCCCGAGCTGTCGGCGGCAAACCGGATTGCCCGGCGCGGGTCGTGGTCGGCCGGCACGACATAGGAGCCAGGGTGGCCGTCGGCCTTGACCGGGCTCGTGATCCGACCGAGACGGAAGACCCGGCTGCCTGCGCGGTCGGTGTCGAATCCCGTGAGGTACCAGCGGCCGTGCCAGGAGGCGATGCCCCAAGGCTGCACGTGCCGGCACGTGCTGGCGCCGCCGCTGCGCTGGTAGCCAAACGTGATGGGGTAGGTCTGCACGACGGCGGCGCGGACCGCCTCGAAGGCGGGCTCGACCGCGGGTACGCGCGGTTCGAGGCTCAGGGTCGCTCCGCTCGGGCCCGCGTCCGGCTCCACACCCACAGCCGCAAGCTTGCGTAGTGCCTCCGCGCCGGCGCCGGCCAGGGTGGCGTGCGTCCACGTCCGCGCCGCGAGGCTCAGGGCCGCACTCTCGGCCGGCGTGAAGGAGATCTGTGGCAAGGCGTACTCGCGCCGGTCGATGTGGTAGGCGACATCGTCGCCGAAGAAGGGGTCCGCCACCGCGCTGATGAGAGGAATCCCCAGCGCCCGCAGTTCGTCCTTGTCCCGCTCGAACATGCGGTCGAAAGCTTCGTCGGAGACCTGGTCGTACTGCGGCACCGCCCGACGAACTTGCCCCTTGAGCAGCGGCCGCCGGGTATGCAGCAGGCAGATGACAAGGTTGAGCAGCCGTTCGGTCTTGGCCGCGGCCTGCGTGCTCACGGTCGCCGCCGCTCATCGGGCTGCAGCCGGTCCGGCGTCACGCGCGAGCAGCCGATCGGGTCAGCGGACACCGACGAGGTCGACGACGAAGATGAGGCACTCGCCTGGCTTGATCACACCGCCAGCACCCCGGTCGCCGTACGCCAGAGGGGAGGGGATTGTCAGCTTGCGTCGTCCACCGACCCGCATGCCCGGGATCCCCTGGTCCCAGCCAGCGATGACACGGCCCGCACCGAGCGGGAAGTCCAGCGGTGCGTCGCGGTCCCACGACGCGTCGAACTGCTCGCCCGTGGAGTGCGCGACACCGACGTAGTGCGCGCTGACGACGTCCCCGGCCTTGGCTTCCTGACCGTCGCCCTCCCAGAGGTCCTCGATGACGAGATCGTGCGGCGGCGTCGACTCCGGGAAGTCGATCTCGGGCTTGCTCGGCGTCTGCGCCATCGTGTCCTCCAGAGTTGCTGTGTTGGTCCGGCCTGGCCGAAGCTCTCGCGGCCACGCCGTTTGAGACGCTACCGGGCCGCTTCTCATCTCGCGCGGACCCCCGCCGGGGGTGGATGAGTCGGCTCGTCGCCCGGAATCGGCCTAGGTCGTGCACTCAGCTTGCGTCGAGGATGTCGAGGACGAAGATCAGGGTGTCGGTGCCCTTGATCTTGTCGCCCGAACCGGCCTCACCGTAGCCGTCCTTGGGCGGCACGACGATCAGGAGCCGGCTCCCGACCGGCTGACCGACGATGTTTTCGTCCCACGCCTTGATGAGCTTGCCGGTGCCGATGGGGAACTCGACATACCCCAGAGGTTGCTTGCCGGAGTAGTCGAAGGGCGTCCCCGGGTCGCGCCAGGTCACGCCCGTATAGGAGACGCGCACCGTCTGCCCGGCAACAACCTTGGGTCCCTTGCCGATGATGAGCGGCTGGGTCACCGTCTCGGTCGGCGGGGCCGTCTTGGGCACCGTGATCTTGGCCGGATCCGTCGGTTTGGCTCCCATCGTCACGGTCGGCAGGCCGGCCTTCGGCGGCACGGGCGTGCCCTCGGCCTCCTTCAGCGGGGCCGTGACGCTGACCGGCTCAAGGAGGTAGATGAGGGTGTCCGCTGGCTTGATGTCGAGTTGCTCGTCACCGGCGGGTCCGACGGCCTCGGTCGCGGGGATCGCCAGCAGGATTTGGGCACCTACCCGCTGTCCCACCAGGGCCTGAAACTGCGGGATCTGCCCGATCGGCAGGGTGACCGGCTTGTCGGCCCACATCGTCGCCCGCGCCTTACCGTCGCGGCCGTCGACGAGGAGGTACTTGGTGACGACCTTCTGGTCCGCGGTGATGGTAGCGCCGGTGCCCGCCTTGACAATCCGGTGCTCGGGTCCCTGCACGGTCACCGGCATCTTGGGTAGCACGAGGGCCGGTGCCCCCGAAGTGCCCCCACCCTCCTTGATCTGCACCGAGTCCAGGACCCCTGACGAGGTCGCCCCCGTCGAAGGCGAAGAAGTCGAGCCGCTGTCGGAGGCGCTCTTGGAGGCGGATGACTGTGGCGCGTCACCACCGCACGAGGACAACAGGAGGGCAGCCGGCAGAAGTGCACCGACCAGGAGGCGACGTCGCGAGGCGCTCACGCAGGACCTTCGATTCTTCGAGGTCGGCAGACACTCCGACCAGTGCTGCCAGGGCTTTTACGATAACCGGCCGACCCAGGCTCTTCCGGGTTACTTGCGGGAAACCATGCGGAGACAACAGTTTTCGGTAACAGAACGTGATCTGGCGTCCGCCCCTTGGACTGGTGATCCCAGCGACAGGACGACGAGAGTCCCGCTCGTGGCACCCCTCAGATCATCTCGCTCGTGGCGGGGGCGGATGACGTCGCGGCGGCGATGAGCCGGTCGACGCGGTCGTCCTGCGCGGCGAAGGGGTCCTTGCACAGCACCGTGCGACCGGCGCCGTCGTTGAGGCGCAGGTGCGTCCAGTCGACGCTGTAGTCGCGCAGGTAGGCGAGCGCGGCCGAGACGAAGGCGCCGCGCATGGCCGCGCGGGTCGTTGCCGGGGGGTGCGTGTGCGCGGTCGCGATCTGCGTGTCACTCACCTGACGCGTGGCGCCACCTCGCGCCTCCGTGAGGGCGAAAAGACCGCGCCTGGGCTCGATGTCGTGGTAGGCGAGGTCGAGTTGGGCGAGCCGGGCGTCGCCGAGCTCGAGCCCGTGGCGCTCGCAGTAGCGGGTGAGCAGGCGCCGCTTGAGGATCCAGTCGACGTCCGCGGCCACGTCGTCGGCCCGGTCGGTCTCGATCGCGGTCAGGACTCGATCCCACAGCTCCAGGACCGTCTCGTCATGAGCCGTGGCCGCTCCGGTGCGGGCGACCATGGCCGCCGCCCGTTCGAAGAACTCCCGCTGCAGTTGGGTGGCAGTCAGGTGTCGACCGTCGGTGAGTGGCACGGCGACACGCGCGCCGGGGTCGCGGCTGATCGCGCGGATCGCCTTTGGCGCGCTGACCGGCGTGAGGTCGGGCACCGACTCCCCCGCCTCTAGGAGCCGAAGCACGAGATCGGTCGAGCCCACTTTGAGCAGGGTGCTGCTCTGGGCGAGGTTGGAGTCCCCGACGATGACGTGCAGGCGGCGGAAAAGCTCCGCGTCGGCGTGCGGCTCGTCGCGGGTGTTGATCATCGGTCTGCTCCGGGTCGTCGCGCTGCTCGTGCCCTCCCACATCACGTCCGCTCGCTGGCTCACGTGGTAACTCACGCTTTCGTCCGCGTTGCGGGCCAGGCGTCCTGCCCCGCAGATGATCTGCCGCGAGATGAGGAAAGGCACGAGGGAGTCGGCGAGGCGTCCCAGATCGCCCTCCCGCGAGATGAGGTAGTTCTCGTGGCATCCGTAGGAGTTGCCAGCCGAGTCCAGATTGTTCTTGAAGAGGTAGATCGACCCGACGAGCTCCTGCTCGGCCATCTGCGTCCGCGCCTCGTCGACGAGCGAGGTCATGAGCTGCTCACCAGCCCGATCCTGGGCCAGCAAATCCACCATGGTGTCGCATTCGGCGGTGGCGTATTCGGGATGGTTGCCGACGTCGAGGTAGAGGCGAGCACCATTGGGCAGGAAAACGTTCGAGGAGCGCCCCCAGGCCACCACGCTGCGGAACATGAGCCGCGCCACCTCGTCGGGGCTCAGCGTGCGCTGGCCCTCGTGGGTGCAGTTGAGGCCGTACTCGGTCTCGATGCCGAAGATGCGCCGATCCACCGGTAGCCGCCTTTCAGCCCCGCTGCGGGCTCTCGCCGTCGCGCTGGGTGTGGTCGGGGTGTTGGGTCTGCGGATTGGTGACGACCTCGCCCGGCGTGAGCTCGTGATGCTGCGGGACCGGGTTGCCGGAGGTGGTGACGGCTACCTCCGGCGTCTGCGGCAGGTCCGTTATCGGATCCTCCCGCGAGAGGAACTGGGCCAGCAGCGCCGGCGGGATGCGCCGGAAGGTGCGGCGTGGGCGCGCCCGGTCCAGGACGGCAACCTCGAGGCCGGTCGCATCGAGCGAGCGATGGGCCCCGTCCGGCGCCGTGTTCAAGGCGGCGACGGCGAGGTGCAGCGCGTCTCCCAGGTGCATGCCCAGGGTCCACCGCTGGGCGAGCACCTGCGCCATCGCCT